>NZ_JBNDIC010000002.1:0-265699 GCF_056755475.1 Rhizobium sp. KNZ2-6A
GGGGACTTTGGCTATATCTTTTTTTTTGGTGGGGCCGTGCACATTTTTTGGGCTGGGGTTTTTTTTTTTGTGGGGGGGGGGGGGGCGGCCCGCCGCCCCTCAGTCCGCCCCCCCCCCCACGAAAACGGGCGAAGATCGGCATGCTAAGATGACGCACGGCGCGCGGATTGAGGCAGGCGATCTTCAACATGGTCTGCAGTTCGCGCTCCTTGATGCTGTCGACCAGCTTCAGGAATGCGATGACGTCCTTCAGATTGCGCGTCCGTCGCCGCTGTGCGGCAAGGGCGGCAGCCCCAAAGGGATGTTCGGCGAAGAACCTGGTATCGGCGGCAAGCATGGCCTCTACATGATCTTGTCTAAGAACACGCGAGATCGAGCCGTCGCGAATGTAATACAAGTAGCCAACGGCCGGCTCGACGACGCAGACGCCTCCACGAGCAAGAGCGGAAGCGAGGAAAATGTAATCCTCGCCGATCCGCAGGGTCTCATCGAAGCGCAGACGATGCTTCTCGATGAAGGCGCGCTCGAAGACCGGCTTCATATAGCCGAAATTGTGCTCCGACTTGAAAATCATGTTCGAGGCGATGAATTTTGCCAGCGTCAACGTCGGCATGCGCGCCAGCATGGGCTCCGGAAACATGGGCAGCATTGTCCCGACGTCCTCGCGGATGACGTCGAGATTGTCGACCGCGATCTGCGCCTCAGCCCGTTCCGCCCGGGCGATCAGACGCGCCATGCGATCCGGCCGCAGGGCGTCATCTGAATCGAGCACGGCCACCCAGCGGCCACGGGCCGCATCAAGACCGGCATTGCGGGCAGCGCCCGGCCCGCCATTGCGGGCCATGGCAACGAGACGAACACGCGGATCGGGATGATTGCCGGCGATCTCGCGCGTTCCATCCGTCGAGCAATCGTCGACGACGATGACTTCCATACTGACGGCACCTTGCGCCAGCGCGCTGTCGATGGCGCGCTCAAGCGTTTCCTCGGCATTGTAGGCAGCGATGACGAAGCTGACATCGGGGATGAAATCCGTCATTGCGGCGCCTTCTCCAGACTTCCATATTGTTCGATTTCGCGAACTCCGAAGAGGCCGCTGACGACGCCGGCATGCAGGATGCCGCGCAGGCCATAGCGATGCCGCTTGATGGGAGAGGCTGCAAACAGCGCCGCTGCGGCAAAGCAAAAGCCGGATTTCGCGCCGGCGAGCGCGATCGCGCGCCAGCGTCCGAAGCCGCTCGCGGCCTCCAGCAGCATCCGCCCATGCGTCTGGCCCATGCGATACCGGCGCTTCGACAGCCAGGAAACCGTGGCGCGCTTGTCGGGAACGGGCTCATAGACCAGCGCATCCTCGGCATAGGCGATCCTGCCGCCGGCCTTGTGCATGTGGATGAAAAACTCGGTATCCTCGCCGCCGCTGCGCCCAAGCGCGATGTTGAAACGCCGGCCGGTAAGCGAGGGCGCACCTCGGCGCAGCAGCACATTGCAGGTGTAACCGGTGAGGATCTCTCCCGCGACCCAGACAGGCAATGTCGAATGGAAATCGCCACGCTGCATCCAGGCGGGCGCGACATTCGTATAGACGGCCTGGACGGGGCCGAGAACGGCATCGGCGCCGGTCGTATCGGCCATGATGAGCAATTCCGCCAGCCAATCTTCCGACGCGGTCTCGTCGTCATCGATGAAAGCGATGAAATCGCCGCTTGCGTGATCCAGGCAGGCATTGCGGGCAATCGAGATGTTCGATGCCGGGCAATGGACATAGACGATCTCAAAGGGCACGGCCGAACGCATGGCGTCGACACGTCCACGCGCGCTCGGCGTGACATCATTGTCGGCGACGATGACACGGACAATCGCGCCGGCGGGAACGGCAAGCACAGCAAGCGACAGCAGCGTCTGGTCAAGCTCTGCCCGGCGGTACGTGCAGACCGCGATATCGATCCTTATCGGACTTCGATAGACCTGTGTCATGACACGATCCTGCGGTTGCGGAAGCTGAAGACTTCCATCCAGAAACCCATCGACCAGGCGAAATGCATGACCATGGCCGAGATGGCGGCGAGCGGGCCGTAAGGGTTCTTCTGGCCGAGAGCGATCCAGAAGCCGTAGGCGATGCAGGCCACAGCCCAGAGGCCGACGGGAATGACGGCAATCCAGTTGAGTACGGCGAGGAAAGCGCCGATGAAGATCGGCACCACTGCAAGCGGCAGCATCTGGCGCAGGCTCGGCAGGCTGCGATGCTTGAGGATATTGCGCGCGCGGCCACGGCCGTAGCCGAGATACTGCTTGAAGAGCGTCGGGACGCTGGCGCGCGGATAATAGGTCATGGCCGTCTTGTCCGTGAGCCAGATCCGGAACCCTGCCTTGTGCAGCCGGTAATCCAGTTCGGCATCCTCGTTGTGGCTGAAGGTCTCGTCATAGCCGCCGACGGCGCGGAAGGCGGTGACCCGCATCAGCGCATGGTGCCCATGCTCGGCCCAGTGGCCCTTGGCACCTTCGCGATGCTTGGAGCCGCCATTGCCCAGCTTGGAATTCTGCGCCACGGCCGTTGCCTTCTGGAAGGCGCTGAAGCCCTTGGTGCGCATGGCGACGACAACGGAATCCGCGCCCGTGGCGTGGGCTTCCTTAACCAGCGTCTGGCAGTAATCGGCCGGATAGTCGCCATGAGCGTCGATACGGATGAAATAATCATAGTCGTCGCCGAAAGTGTCCATGGCGAGATTGATGGCCGCACTCTGCAGCCGCTTGGGATTGTCAAGCAGCAGGATGCGCGGATCTCCGGCGGCAATCTCCCGGACGATTTCGCGCGTGCGATCGGTGCTGCCGCCATCAGTCACCACGATTCTGGCATCGAGTTCGTCCAGAGCCTGCCCGAGCGTGCCGATCAGCGGCTCGATGTGCTTTTCCTCGTTGAGGCAGGGAATAACGATTATGCAACGCATGTCCCCTGAACTTCCGTTCGTCATTGCAATCCACCTCTATTGCGATGCAGTTGTGGGAGAGTCTTTATTTCGGCGATCTGTTCGTTGGCGCGCGTCAGCGACGCCAGCCGCTGCACCAGACCATGACAGTCGGCGCGATCCATCATCCATTGCTTGCGATCCTGCGACGCCACGGCGTCGAAGGCGACAACGTAACGCTGCTCGTCCATGTCGCCCAAAAGCGCCGCCAGCTGCGCGGCGCCGGCCGTATCGAGCGTGAGCCCGATCTTCCGGCTTGCCAGAAAGCGCGCCGTCTCGGTGCCCTCCATGGCGATGGGCACCGCACCATACAGGCCGCCTTCGTAAAGGCGGTTCGGCAGCAGCCAGCTCGAATTCAGGCCCTCTTCGAAGAAGTCGATCGCCCAGGAAAACTGGACATCGTTGTAGATTGCCTGGAGGTCCTCGGGATTCTTGTAGGCGCCGGCAAAGTGCATGAACGGCGCGTCGCGCACGAAGCCATCGAAATCGTCGAATTCCGAATAGGCGGGCCGGCCCCGCAGCGCGACCTCGAACCGCCCCTCCATCCGGCGGGAAAATTCATCGAGCAAGGTCAGCGACTTCCGGCAGCGAAGCGCGCCGAACCAGCCGATCTTCCATGGCTTGCCTGCGGCCGGCGGGCGGGCAACCGGCGCGACGGCGCTGACCGCTGGCTCGAGTGCCAGCACCTTGTTTTCGAGCAGCATGACCGGCAGACGCAGGCCGGAACGCGGGCGGAAGTAGCGCTCGACAAAGGCGGGAGAACTGGTGATGAGCAACGCCGCCTGCGAACCGAAGTGGCGCTCGGCGCTGCGAAGCGCGCCACCGACCACATCGTTGCGCAGCAGCAGCCGATGGATATCGAGGCATTCATAGACGATCGGCATATCGCCGCCGAACACGGATTTGGCGCGATTGGCCAGCGTCAGCATCTCGAGATTGCGGCCGATGATGACATCCGGTCTTACAACGGAGCGCAAGGCGCTGCGCAATTTCGCCGCCGATCTGGCCACTGCGGCAACACGTTGCGCAAACTGGGCGTCCTGTGTCTTGCCAAGCTCGATCGGTTCGATGCCATGGATAGCGGCAAGCGCGTTGTCGTCGCGCCGGAAGCCCGCCAGCGTCACGAGTGCCCCGCCGGCCTGCAGCATCAGCACCCGCCTGCGCACAGCCGGATCGGCAAGATCGTGAACGAAATAAAGAATATGCAGCATCAAAGTTTCCGCTTTTGCGCCCGGCCGAGACCGAGCGCCTGGTGTGGTTGGTGTTGCATCCGGGCATCGCAACCGACCGCGCAAGGCACTGCGCGACCAGTCAGGTTCAGTCGATCTTGCAGGTGATCGATTCCGGAAAGAGGCACTTCTCGCCCGCTGCGGTAAAGGCAACGCGCTTGATCTGCATGGCTGCCGGCTGGCCGGCATAGGCAAACTTGCCCATCCAGGCGCTCAGCGTGTCCGTGCCCCACAGGCTGAAGAAAATCTTCTGGGCGTTGGTCGGGATCTTCGAAGGATCGGTGACCTCCTGAACCAGCTTGCCGTTCACATAGTAACGCAGGCGATCCTTTTCCCAGACGAAGGCATAATCGTTGAACCCCTGATCGGCGCCGCCGGCAACCGGCACCAGCTTCTCGTTGCCGCCCTTGGCCGAGATATATTGGTTGACCTGGACTTGACCGGGATTCTTGCCGAGCACTTCGAAATCGATCTCGTCATGCGGCTTCTTGTCGGTCGGACCGATATAGGTGAAGAATGCCGAGTTGAGGCCGGATCCGGTAGCGGTACGATAGCGCGCCTCGTAGGTGCCGTAGCCGTAGCGCTTGGTGGTCTGGATCTCGCCGCAGGCGTAGTTCCGCTGACCGGTCTTGGACTGGATGAACTGCAGCTGCAGCATTCCGTCGGTGATGCTCACCTGCTTGCGCGACCAGGTACAATTCTGAAACGCCCCGTTGTTCCAGCCGTCCGAGATGTACCAGCGACTGGTGTCCAGTCGCTCGAAATTGTCGACGAAGGATGCCGCCGTCGGCTGATCATCCTGCGCGGACACGGCCTGCGGCATGAAGCAGGCACCCATAAGGGCGATGGAGACAAGACCAAGTCTTTGCATGCGGTTCTTCGATGTCGTCATGGCATCACCTTTGCTCGGAACGCGCACGCCGATCTTCGGCGGCGCGGATCTGAACGGCATTGGCTTCGGCCAGTGGGCGCGTCCGGCTGCCGGTCAGCAGGTTGTAGAGGCTCGGCAGGGCGGAACGCGCCATGCCATTCGTCAGGGGCAGCAGCAGCAAGGCAAGCGCCGGCGCCAGAAGATAGAAAATCGGATAGAGCTCGCTGCCGCCGCGCTTCCAAAGAACCCAGAGGCAGAAAAGCAGCGGATAATGGGCACAGAAAATCCAGAAGCTGAGGCTGCCGGTTCCCGCCAGCTTCCGCCCGATGCGGCTGCGGATGAAGATCGACGACAGCGCCCAGAATCCTGGAATGCCGACGATCACCATCAGATTGCGGCAAACCTCGAGCCACAAGGGCAAACCGGGTCCCGCGAGATAGGCGGCGGTTGCCAGAAGTGCTGCAAGCGCAATGAAGCCGGGAGCGATCAGGGCGACATATCGATCCAAGGCCGTCACGTCGACGCGGTAGAGGCTGAGATAGATCCCGAAGCTGAAGCTGAAGAGGATCGAATTGCGCAGCACGATGCCGATCGATACCGGCCAGGCCGCGAGGAGAAGCAGGGAAATCAGCGTCAGCAATGGCGCACGGCTGATGAGAAAGGCAAGGATTGGCGACAGCAGGATGCAGACGAAAAGATCACGCAGGAAGTAAAGCGGCAGATTGATCGGAGCGCCGTCGATCGCGAACAGAAGAGTCGATAGTTTGTGCGGAGTAGATTCCGACAAATCCGGCAGATATCCGTCACCAATTCCGTAGTATTGGAGGATCAGCACGAATACAAAGAACGCGCTGTTCCACAGCATGAAAGGCAGAATGACTGTCTTTGTCTTTCGGCGAATAATCTTCCCATAGTCCAGCGATGTCGTGCCTTGGCGAAACAACAGGTAACCTGAAATCGCGCTCAGGCAGGGGACGCCGACGCGGAACAGGCTGTCACGAAGGAACACCCGAAGCCAGTCGAAAAGGCCATATGCGCCGTTGAACGGGCTGGTACGCGTATCGAACGGTATATGGACAAAGATGATGCCCGAGATGAGTACGATACGCATGAGGTTTATCCGCGAAGACACGTTGGCAGTCACATTCACGATGTCTGTCACCCCTTCTTCGTGCTGCATCCCCCCTTGCAGCTATTTCGTTCAGAGCAGAGCAGAGCTCGCAGAACTAACCTAGGGCGATCTTTGGAAAGGGAATATGGCGGCGCAGCAAAAATGGGTGAAAAATGATACTCTACACCGTGTTGGAGCGATCCTTTCGGACGGCCCGAAAGCCTGAACAATTGTCTTGCGCCCGAGAAAAACCGTGTGAAAAAAAAGGCTTAAGGAAAAGCAGGGCATTTTTGACGCCGACTTCACGCAAGATTTTCAGCGCAGTCGGATTTTTACCGGAGGGTGAAGATTTTTTGCAGCGCAGCAGACTTCGCAGTGCGAAGCATGACCAAAATGCGACACTATTGCAATCGATATGGGAATATCGGCCCGCACCGCTCTTCTCATGAGTGCAATGCCGTCCAATCCTGAGAACCGATGTGTCACAACAGATCGCCGAGGAAACAATTCGACATCGCGCATCCGGCGGGGATAAAGTTTGAGAAATCTCCGCCTTCGACATTGCTCCCTACCGAATGGACGCTACCTGTTGGCGTCGCGGCGGCATCCATCACCGGGCAAACAGCCAAGGATTGGCGGTGGATGCAGCCGAGAAGCCGATGGTTACGTCCCCGGGGATAAGGCCGCAAACTCTTGGATTGAAAACCGTAAAGGCGGGAAAATGGCGTCTCTCACGATTGTTATTCCGTTCTATCAGAAGCAACCGGGCGTTCTGCAGCGCGCCTTGAGATCGATATCCCGGCAAACCTTTCAGGATTTCGATATCCTCATCGTCGATGACGCATCGCCGTTTCCGGCGGAAAAAGAACTGCAATCGCTGGGCGCCGATGAGCGCGCGCGCATCCGCGTCATCCGTCAGACCAATGCCGGACCGGGTGGGGCACGCAACACCGGTCTCGACAACGTGCCCGCCGCCAGCCGCTTTGTCGCATTCCTCGATTCCGACGACGAATGGGCGCCCGAGCATCTGAGCAATGCGTTCGAGGCGCTGACGCGTCATGACGCCGATTGCTATTGGGATTCCATCGACGGAGGCGAAGAGTTCTACTATCATTTCAGCATCGCGGAGCTCGCGAAATCAGCCGATATCGTACGGCTCTCGGACAAGCCGGCCATCATCGAAATCCCCAATGTCGCCAGCGTCATGCTGCAGGACTGGAGCTTCCTGCACATGTCCTGCATGGTGATCGGCAGGCCTCTCTTCGAAAAGGTGCGCTTCGAACCGACATTGCGGCTGGCGGCGGAGGATGTCCTTTATTTCTGCGACTGTATCCTGGCGGCCAAGCGCGTGCTGTTGTGCGAAAACGCCGGCGCGTTGCGTGGCGAGGGCGTGAACATCTTTCACAGCATCGACAATGATTCCCCGCAATTCCTGCGTCAGCAATTCAATACCTGGACGGCGCTCAACACGCTGGAAGAGAGATTCTCGCGCCGACCGCAGGATGTCGCCGCCATCCGTCTCTACAAGAATCGCGCCCGTCGCCAGGCGCTTTGGAGCCAGGCGCGGCAGCTGCGGCAGCGACGCCTGCCGCAATTTGGATTGCTGGCAAAATGGGCCTTGCGCGACCCCGCAATTTTGCAAAGCGCGATGCGGCTTGCCGTGGGCAAACTCGCGCCCTAGATTGTGCGCCGCAGCATAAGCTGTGCATGCCGCACCCAAGAGCCATCGGCATGCCCCGTTATCGTTTGGTCAGCAAGGAGTCCTGCATGAAGCCGTTCCACTGGGAATCCACCCATGGCAATTTCGGTGACGATCTCAATCTCTGGCTCTGGGATTTCCTGCTTCCCGGCCTTCGCAGCGTTCATGAAGAAACGTTGCTGGTCGGCGTCGGAACCGTTCTCAACACGGAAATCCTGCCAGCCGACGGACGCAAGCTCGTCATCGGCAGCGGCTTCGGCTACGGTTCCCTTCCCGACATGCGCGACAGGTCGCAATGGGACATCCGCAGCGTTCGCGGCCCCCTGACAGCGGAGAAGATCGGTTTGCCGGCCGAAATGGGCATTGTCGATCCCGCCGTGTTGGTGACGGAAATGCCGGAATTCCGGAACATTTCCAAGAACGGCCGGCGCACTTTCATACCGCATTGGGAATCGGCTGCCGCCGGCCTCTGGCCCGAGATCTGCAAGACCGTCGGCCTTTCCTATCTCGACCCCCGTGGCGAGGCGAAGGCCGTGATCCGCGAAATCGCGGCCTCCGAGCTGATCGTCGCGGAATCCATGCATGGCGCCATCCTTGCCGATGCCTTCCGCGTCCCGTGGATCGCGGTCAGCTCTTCGCGGTCCATCAACAGCTTCAAATGGAACGACTGGGCGCGCTCACTCGGCGTGACCTATGCGCCGAAGCACATCCCCGTTTCCACCCGCGCCGAAGCGATCGCCAAGGGCGCCAGGTTCTGGGGCGTCGGCTTCGAACGCAGCAAGCAAGCTGCCGCCGAACTCGAAAAGCAGCGATACGGGGAAAATGTCATGCTTGCCGATCCCGAGCAGACCACGTTCCGGGTCATGGCAAAGCAGGCGCTTGCCGTGCCTTCAGCGCTCGCTCTCTGGCAGGCCAGCAAGGCAAAGCCGCAGCTGAGCAAGGACATAACACTCGCAGCCTGCAAGGAACGCCTGCTCGGCGCGATCGAAGGTGTGCGGCGCGATTATCTCTAAAGCAATTCCGGCGCTGAGCGGTTTGGCGGTTCCGTGAAACGCCGAACCGCTCCAAATTTTCGAGAGATCCCTATTCCGGAGCGGCCTGCAGGAGATAGCGCAGACCGTTCGCGCCGGAATGTGCGATGGGCGCGCCGCCACGCTTGCGGAAACGCTCCGTCTTGTCCGCCAGGATGCCGCCGGCGATCGCCGGAACGGCGAAGGGATGCGAGAGCGCATAGGCCGCAGCCGACAGCAGGCCGGACTGCGATTTGACATCGAGGAAATGCCGCAACTCGTAGCGGTCGCGAATATGCTGCTCGTGGCGGCGGATCACGGCTGCATCCCCCGAAGAAAGGCCGCCCTTTGCAAGGATGGCCCGGTCGGCTTCATAGAGCCGCCGTAGATCCTCGGTCCTGTGCCGGCCGCTCAGGGAATCGCTGCGCACGACCGCACCATAGCCGCAGCTATGGATGATCTTGTAGCGCGCAGCTTTGGCCAGCGCACGCACATAGAGATCGTAGTCCTCGCCGAGGCGCAAGGATTCGTCATAGCGCAGGCCATGCGCGTCCAGAAAAGAACGCCGCATCAAGGGTTTGAGAAAGCCGATCTCGCCACGGCGCACGCCCCGCTTGGAAATATTGCCCTCGACGAAGGCAACGAGATCGAGAAAGCGCGGCTTCGCGTCGAAGTGATCGAGCCTTGCATGGGCATCCGGAACCGTATCGGCATTGACGAAGGCGATATTGTCGGCGACGAAATCCCAATCGTCGGCGGCAAGCAACGCGGCGAAACGCCCTGGGAAGAAGAAATCATCCGCATCGAGAATGCCGATCAACGGAGCCTTGGATATCTCGATCGCGTGATTGCGTGCGGCTGCGGGGCCGCGGTTCTTCTCGAATTCCCGGATCGTCAGCCTGCCGCTGTTATCGTCGGCGCTGGCGGCGGCTGCGGCGGTTCCGTCCGTCGAGCCGTCGTCGATGACGACGACTTCCGCCACTTCCGGCTCCCGGAGAGCCGAGGCAACAGCCAGGCCGATGGTGTCGCTGGCATTTTTTGCGGCGATGATTACGCAGACGCCTTTTTCTGCACTGTCGGTCACGTCAGCCTCCAATGGTTCTGCCGGAGACTTAGGACATGGCTCCGATCCGGCAACCGCCGGACCGGCAAAAGATCTGCCTGGTAACTCGACTTAAGGCCGCTTTAAGGATTGAACGGCTCGGAGCGCTTGAAATTGGATGTGGAGAGGCCGCCGATCTTCGTATCCTCCTGGCCCGGCGCGAGCCCCTTGTCTTCGGTCAGGAAGGCATGGCGCGACCTGCGCTCTTTCCAGACGAGATAGAGCACGCCCAGAAAATAGCCGATCTGCAGGAGGACGGCACAGATGATCGTCTCGATCAACGTGGTCCAAAGAGAGTTGGTCAAAAAGTATGTTGCGACAGCAAATACGATCAGCGTACCCAACATGCTGATGAAAACGCGCGGTGCGTACATAATCTTACCTCGCCCGCGAAACTATCATGTGAAAAGCGATCAAGGTCTTTCCTCCCTTATCAGACCTGAAAGTCAAATATATTTTATGATTCATTGAGATTCAACCAAGTCACAGTGATCCGTTGCGAATTGAGACGATCCTAAAGCCGCGCCTGTTAAAACTACACCTCGATTATAATTACAATTGAATTTGTTCATCTTTCTCTTTGCAATTATACGGATGCCTGGCCTTAACGTACAATCATAGCGACAGACGCGGTCGGCCAAATGCCCCTCGCTTCCTCATCAATTCAATCAACTTTTATTACAAAGTCCTGGAAAAGCCGCCATCAGTATGTGCGCCGCAAAATATTGCTGCACTGCAATATATCCTGTGAAGACGTCAAGATGGCATCAAGATAGCATATAGCTGAAGGGAGAACGATCAGAAGCTTTCGAAACCAATGATAATGAACAACTTACTGTTCACCACCTACAATATCCTTAGAAACTGTCGACTATGGGGCTGGAGAGCTATCAACCCTGCCATTATACGAGGTTTGATACAGTACAACCCATCCATTGCCGATCACAGATTTAAACCAAGTCACCATCAATGCGGTAAATATATACCGCCATGCCATATCGCTACAAAAGTTTGGCTTAAAAAGTCCAATTCCCAACCTACACTCCGTTCATCGCGGCTCTAGTTACGCGTCCGAGAATTTCCGACCAATCGTCAACATGAATGGAGTTTTCTCTATGAAGTCTGCGACGAGATCGGCCACATCGGCTTTTTTCAGCGCCGTGGAAAGCGACGTCTTTCCGCCAACTGGTGGGGTATTGAAACGCGTTTTCGACGTCTCCATCGCAATGACCGCTCTGGTTCTCATCAGCCCGCTCTTCCTGATGCTGATGCTGCTGGTGAAACTTACGGACCAGGGTCCCGCCTTCTACGGCCATCGCCGTATCGGGCATAATGGCAAGAGCTTCCGCTGCCTGAAGTTCCGCACCATGGTCGTCAACGGCGACAAGGTTCTGCAGGCCCACCTCCAAGCTAATCCGAAGGCGATGGAAGAGTGGCGCGCAACGCGCAAGCTGCAGGACGACCCTCGCGTCACCGTCGTCGGCGCGGTGCTGCGCAAGCTCAGCCTCGACGAACTGCCGCAGCTGATCAACATCATCCGCGGCGAGATGAGCATCGTCGGCCCGCGGCCGGTCGTGGAGGACGAGCTCGAGCTCTATGAGACCGCGGCGATCTATTATCTGCAGTCCCGCCCCGGCCTGACCGGTCTATGGCAGGTCAGCGGCCGCAACGACGTCTCCTATGCCAGCCGTGTCGCCTTCGACACGCATTATGTGAAGAACTGGTCGCTCAGCAGCGACATGATGATCATCGCCAAAACCATTCCTGCGGTCTGCCTCTCGCGCGGCAGCTATTGATGATGACCGGCAGATACCGCGGGGTTCGTTTCCTGCGGTTTTCCCGCGCTCGGCGGGGCTGCCAACCACTAACAGGGAAGATCCTGCATGATTGAATTTCGGCCTTTCAAGAGGCTTGTTCGCATGAATACATCTCTTCGATGCGCTGCTTTCGTCGCTCTCAGCCTTGGCGCAGCGTCCGTCCCGGCTTCAGCCGACAATCTTCCCGGATATCATCTGGGCGTCATGGACAAGCTGCATGTGCGCGTTGCCGAATGGCAGACCGCAGAAGGCACCGTTCGCGACTGGTCCTCGATTTCAGGCGACTACGCAGTAGGCCCCTCGGGCTCGATCTCCGTTCCTTTCATCGGCGACATGCCTGCGGTCGGCAAGACCACGGATCAGATCGCCGAAGCCATCGGCCTCGGGCTGCAGAAGCAGTTCGGCCTGCGTGATCGCCCCTCGGCCTCGGTCGAACTCTCCCAGTTCCGCCCGATCTATCTTTCAGGCGAGGTGCAGAATCCCGGCGAATATCCCTTCGCGCCCAATCTCACCGTGCTCAAGGCCGTCAGCCTTGGGGGCGGCATGCGTCGCGCCGATGCCGGCCAGCGTTTCGCGCGGGATTTCATCAACGCCAAGGGCGACGCCGTCGTCTACATGGCCGAGCGCGGTCGTCTTCTGATGCGCAAGGCGCGCCTGCTGGCCGAACTGGCCGGCAAGGACGAAATCGAGGTTCCACCGGAACTCAAGCAGACGCCGCAAGCGGAAAGTGTGCTTGCAAGCGAGCGGGCGCTGATGCAGACCCGCAGCGAGCGCATGAAGAACCAGCTGAAGACCCTGGAAGATCTGAAAACCCTTCTGCAGAACGAAGTCGAAGCGCTTTCGAAAAAGAACGATACGCAGAGCCGTCAGCTTGACTTGGCAAAGGCCGACCGCGACAAGGTCGAAAGCCTGGCCGAACGCGGGCTTGAGCTTGCCTCCCGCCGGATTTCGGCCGAACAGCGCGCCTCCGATCTGGAAGCGACCCTTCTCGATACGGAAACGGCGTCGCTGAAGGCCAAGCAGGACATCAACAAGGCCACCCAGGACGAGAATACGGTGCATAACGACTGGCAGAGCTCACTGGCCAAAGACATGCAGGATACCGATACACAGCTGGAAACCCTGCAGCTGAAGCTCTCGACCAGCCAGTCGCTGATGCAGGAAGCGCTTGCCCAGTCCTCGGATGCAAGCAACCTCGATCCCAGCGGCCAGAGCGTGAGCGTCACCTACACGATCATTCGCGACGAGAACGGCCAATCGAAGGAAATCCAGGCCCAGGAGAATACGCAGGTATTGCCCGGTGATCTGATCAAGGTCAGCACCGGTCTTGCCATGCGCTAAGGAAAGTCGATGCGGATAGCCAAATCGATCTTTGTCCGTCCCGGCAGCAACGCCACCTATGGCATGGTGGCGATTGCTCTCTCCTTCTTCGCCTTTGCCTATTCCTCGCGCTTCGGCCAGGCTTCGATCCTGCTCTATTACGCGCTCTGGTTCCCGCTGGTCATGATCGACTATCGCAATGTGCTCGGCAGCTACCAGAAGCAGCTCTGGCTTTTCGCCTTCGGCGTCTTGACCTGCCTGTCGATCTTCTGGTCGGTCGTACCCTCCGTGACGGCGCGCGCGGCTGTCCAGTATATGACGCATATTTTCTGCGCGTTGGTCGCCATGCGCACGCTCGATATCCGCACGCTGGCGCGCGGCGCGATCGCCGGCACCGGCATCGTGCTCGTCTATTCGATATTGTTCGGCTATTATGCCTATGATCCGATCGACGGAACCTACAGCTTCGTCGGCGCCTTCGACTCCAAGAACCAGCTCGGCTTTTATGCCTCGATCGGCATCTATTTCGCCTTTACCGCCGTTTTCGTTCTCGGCGAACGGCGAATCTGGATGCTGGGCGCGGGAATTGCCGGCCTGCTATCCGCCTATTGCCTGCTTGCCTCGCAATCGGCAACCTCGGTGCTGACGACCGGGCTGGTGGTGTTTTTGTGCATTAGCCTGCGCGGCATCCTCTACCTGTCACCCAGACAGCGCAAAAGGCTGTTCGTGACTGTCGCCGTCTCCGGCGTCGTCCTCGCGGTGGCCGGGGTCTATCTCGGCGCGGTCGATCTTGTGCTCGGCGCCTTCGGCAAGGATTCCACGCTCACCGGGCGTACCTACCTTTGGCAGCAGGGCATCGCCGCAGCCCAGCAGAACCCGTTCTTCGGGATCGGCTATCAGGCATATTGGGTCCAGGGCTTCTCCGAACCCGAACGACTGTGGGATGAGTTTTTCATCGCTTCGCGGGCCGGCTTCCATTTCCACAATACCTATATCGAAACCGCGGTGGAAACCGGGCTCGTCGGCGTATTCCTGCTCGCCTCGATCCTGCTGACGGCCTTTATCGGCCATATCAACCGCTTCCTGAGCGATATTAGGAACGATGAATCCTACATCCTTCTGGGTGTCGCGACCCTGTTGCTGATCCGTTCTTTCGTGGAGATCGATATTCTGAATCCGTACCATGTCGGCTCCTTCCTGTTCTATTTCACGGCAGGAAAGCTCTCCATGCGAGCGCGCGTAAACGCGCCACTGCCCGCCAGCGATGACCGGATGCCATTCGCGACGCCTGTAAACTGGGAGCCGCAGACGGGCCGATGAAGACACTCTTCGGTATCCAGTATCTCCGTGCCTTTGCCGCGCTTGCCGTGGTGTTCTTTCACGCCGCCGAGCGCAGCGGCGGCCATTTTCGCATTGGGGCTGCCGGCGTCGACGTCTTCTTCGTCATCAGCGGCTTCATCATGTGGACCATGAGCGAACGCCGTCCGGTCACGCCGCTACGCTTCGTGCTGGATCGCCTCCAGCGTATCGCGCCGTCCTACTGGATCGTCACGGCCATCATGATCGGCGGGGCAGCCGTCG
Source organism: Rhizobium sp. KNZ2-6A (assembly GCF_056755475.1). Lineage (NCBI taxonomy): Bacteria > Pseudomonadati > Pseudomonadota > Alphaproteobacteria > Hyphomicrobiales > Rhizobiaceae > Rhizobium > Rhizobium sp. KNZ2-6A. Next base: position 14,704 of record NZ_JBNDIC010000002.1, read on the forward strand.
GCCTGTTTCCGAACCTGAAGCTGACGGCAAGCCATATTTTCGGTTCGCTGCTGTTCATTCCAGCCCGCTCGCCAAACGATAGCAACGAGATCTGGCCAGTCCTGGTTCAGGGATGGACGCTGAACTTCGAGATGTTCTTCTATGTCATCTTCGCGGTCTGCCTGTTCCTGCCGCGACGCTTGCGTCTCGGCAGTCTGATCGGCGTCTTTGTCGCCTTCGTCATCGCCGGCGCGATCATCCATCCGCAATCGCCGTTGCTTGTCACCTATACGCGGCCGATCATTCTCGAATTCGTGGCGGGTGCGGTTCTCGGGCAGCTCTGGCTGAAAGGAAATATTCCGGGAATAGGCCTTGGCCTTGCGCTCATGGTCGCGGCGATCGGCGGCTTTGCGGCCATTGAAATTCTGGGCCTCGAATTCAACGAGATAACCTGCGGTCCCCTAGCCATAGCGCTGGTACTGGGCATGGTTTCGGTCGAGCGCAGCGGCAAGCTGCCGCAGATTGCGCCGCTCACTTATCTCGGCAACGGCTCCTACTCCATCTATCTTTGGCACACGCTGGCAATCTCGGTCGTGGTGAAGCTTGCGACATCGACACCGATCCCTTCCGATGTGGTCGCCTTCCTCGGCGTTATTGCAGGCACCGTGCTTGGAATATTTGCCTATGAACTGGTCGAAAAGCCGCTGCGCAATCTTCTGAAGACCTTGAGCTGGCAGAGATCGCGCCCCTCGCCCTCGCGCGCCTAAAGCGCGTCGCGATCTTCCAGATTCGCTTTTCACGCTTTAGGTCTTTGATTTTACGCATGTCGTTGCCGCAAAACCGCTACACACTTTTGCGCGACATGCATTAGCGAAGCGTCCGAGCGACCGTCCCGAAAGAAACGGCGTATTGTCTCCCATGCAATTTTGCTGGAGTTGTTCCAGCAATCTGGCGGAAACCACAATCCATCGCCCCTCCGTGCCCTTTTCATCGGGTTGCTGTGGGCTCTGGTGGGTGCCACCTTCTGGGCAATCATGCTGCCCGATCGCTGGGTCGTGCGCCTTTATTCCACGCTTCTTTCGACGAAAGACCATGGCGCGCCGGCCGCTCGCGACAAGGCCATGCACGCCCCCACAAGCGCCCGTCCTCCGGTCAGAACCGATAACATCGGCGAAGTATAACCATGGCTGCGCATCGGCCAGAAAGATCGAATAAAACCCAATAAAATCCATGGGTTGAAATAAATTTAGAGAAAACTAATTTTCACAAGGCTTCCGCAAATGGAAGCTCATCAATCAGATCCTGCCTTATTTCAATTTTCAACATGGAGGAAATTCATGCCGTTTTTCGCCTTGACCCAGCCGTCGTCCCCAGGCGTGGAATTTATTTTCGAACTGACGGATGACGAGCGGATCGCACAGGCCCGGAAGATCCTTTCCGGCGAGGAAAAGAACCAGATTCACGTTCATGGCCGGATCATCAAGCGAAAGCAGCCCTACAACCCGCGCTTCAATTTCTATCTGGACCCGCAGACGATCGACTTCTTCGAAGTAGCAATAGAGGTCTGCGATGCGGATATGAACTATGTCGAGGACCATCTCGATGAAGCCGGTGGCGCATTCCTGCCCGGAGCACATTGGTGCCCGTGGACTTCGAAAGTCGCCCGCGAAGTCCTACCTTAACCATAGGGACGGGGCGACAATCGGGCGGTTGCTTTCCGCTCGATTGTCGCTTCATGCCTGGCCATGCCCCTAGAGCGTGATGCCGAAAAGTGTAGGCGGTTTTCGGACGACATCACGCTCTATTTCTTTGATTCTAGAGCGGATTCAGATTTTAGGTCGAATGGACCTAAAATCATCCGGCTCTAGAGGCGACGGCGCCGCAGCTGATCGAAGTAGACGATGACGATGATCAGGGCGCCGGTGATGATGCGCTGCCAGAAGGAATTCAGGTTCAAGAGATTGGCACCGTTGTTGATGGTCGCCAGGATGAATGCGCCGATCAGCGGGCCATAGACGGAGCCGACCGCGCCGAACAGGCTGGTTCCGCCGATGACAGACGAGGCGATCGCCTGCAGCTCCCAGCCATCTGCCTGGGTGGCATTACCGATGGCGATGCGCGAGGCAAGCAGAACACCGACAAAGGCGGCGCAGGTTCCCGACAGTATATAGGCGAGATAGATCATCCAGTTGACGTTGACGCCGGAAAGCCGGGCCGCTTCACGATTGGAGCCGACGGCGAAAAGGTAACGGCCCCAGCGGCTCAGATGCAGGAAAATGACGGCTGGAATCGCCACCAGGATCACCATCCAGAACAGGCTTGGAATCCCTAAGAAGTCTGAAACGGCGAAATTGGAGAAATCGTCATTGACGATATTGATCGTCGAACCATTGGTGATCAGCAGGCCAATGCCGCGCAGCGACGTCAGTGTCGCCAGTGTAATGATGAAGGGCGGCAAGCCCATGCGCACGATGCCGAAGCCGTGGAACGCCCCGATCAGGACGCCGAACATCAGGGTAATAAGGATCGCGGCCCACACCGGAAACCCGGCCTGGAGCAGCCAGGCGATGATGACGGTGCAAAAGCCGACGATCGCGCCGACCGAAAGGTCGATGCCCGCCGTGATAATGACGAAGGTCTGGCCGAGAGCAAGAATGGCCGTCATCGAGCCCTGACGCATCAGATTGGTGATGTTGAGCGGCGTCCAGAACTTGTCGGTCCAGAAGCCCAGGAGGACCCAGAGCGCCAGCAGGAGCAGGATCAGCGTCAAGCTGAAGAGGATGTTCATCTTGCGCCGAGGCGCGACCGTCGGGCCTTCTGTTGTATTCGCGGCCATTTTTTTGTTCTCCCTCTTTCGAGTTGTTTGTTGTTCAGACGCCGATCGCCTCGCCGAGGACTTCCTCATGCGTTGCCGCATGGAAATCATGGCTGGCGACCAGCTGGCCCTGGCGGAAAACGTGCAGGCGATCGGCGAGCTCGTAGACCTCGGGCAGATAGGATGAGATGACGATGATGCCGGCACCATCGCGAAGCAGCTTGGCGAACAACCGATAGATCTCGGCCTTGGTCCCGACATCGACGCCGACCGTCGGCTCATCGAAAATAAAGAGCTTGGCGCCATGGCTCAGCCATTTGCCGATGACCACCTTCTGCTGATTGCCGCCCGACATGGCCGAGACCAGAACCCGCCGGCTCGGCGTCTTGATGCTGAGATCGCGGATCTGCTTATCGGCGTTCGCGGCCTCGCTCTTGTTGTTGATGATCGGACCACGGCTCAGCCGCCTGAACACCGGCAGATTGATATTGAGCCCGATCGGCAGGTTGAGGCAGAGCCCCTGATCGCGCCGGCTTTCCGGCGCAAGCGCGATGCCGAGGTCCATCGCATCACGTTCGTTGCGGATTTCGACCTTGCGGCCCTGCCAATGGATTTCCCCGGCAGAGAGCGGCTGACGCCCGTAAAGACCGAGAGCGAATTCGCTGCGGCCGGCACCGATCAGCCCGTAAAGACCGACGATCTCGCCGGCACGAACGCTCAGCGAAACATTCTCGAAACCGGGGCCGGAAAGGCCGCGCGTCTCGAGGATGGTATCGCCGATCGGAATCTCTTCCTTGTGGTAGATCTGCTCGATGGAACGATTGATCATCAGCTTGATCAACTCGTCCTCATTGGTTTCGGCAATCGCGCGGGTGCCGACATGCGTGCCGTCGCGCAGCACGGAGACCCGATCGGCGAGTTCGAACACCTCTTCCATGCGATGGCTGATATAGACGATCGTCACGCCATCACCCTGCAGCCGGCGGATCAGCTTGAACAACTGCGCCGATTCCTGGCGGGTGAGATAGGCGGTCGGCTCGTCGAAAATCAGGAACTGCGTGCCGCGCATCGCGGCTCTCGCGGTCGCGACCAGCTGCTGCTGGCCAATCGTGAGCGAGCCCAACAGTTCGCCGGCCGGCAGTCCGAAACCGAGATCGTCGAGCACGGTCTGCGCCAGGGCCACCATCTGCCTCTTGCGCATCAGGCCGAAACGATTGACCTCGTCGCCGAGGAAAAGATTGGCGGCAACAGTCAGATGCGGGCAGAGCACCACTTCCTGATGCACGGCATTGATACCGCGAGCGATCGCCTCATTGGGCGTTGCGAGCGCAACGGGGTGGCCGCACCAGAAGATTTCGCCAGACGTCCTCGTGATCACACCGGTCAGGAGCTTGATGAGCGTCGATTTGCCGGCACCGTTTTCGCCGACGATCGCATGAATCTCTCCGGCCAGAAACGTAACGGTCGCGGGCTTCAGCGCCTCGACAAAGCCATAGCGCTTCTGCAGCCCTTTAAGTTCAAGGATGGGCGAGCCCGCCGGAATGCGGTTTGCTTCCGTTTTGACGGTATCATCGTGCCGATGACTGATTTCTTCAAGGCTCGTCATGACGTCTCCTCCCTCTTACATTCCCGCGCGACCGCCTCGGGGGAAGCGGCCAGACGAAAAGGCCGCGCCCGATCCCTCGAGCGCGGCCTCGAGCTTACTTGACCTTCGGATTCAACAGGGCGTCGATCTTCGGATCGCTCATGTTCGCCTTGGTGACGAGGTTGGCGCCGGTATCGACATTGGCCGCAACCTTTTCCTTCTTGGACGCGGCAAGCGCCGTCTTGATGCCGTCATAGCCCATGCGATAGGGGTCCTGCACCACGAGACCGGCAAGAACGCCGGACTTCAGGAAGCCGACGGTCTTGTCGTCATTGTCAAAGCCGATGACCTTGATCTTGTCGCCGAGCTTATTTTCGGCGATGGCCTGGCCGACGCCCTGGGCCATGATCAGGTTGGAGGCAAAGACGCCGACGAGCTTCGGATTGGCCGTGATCAGGTCGGTCATGATGTTGAGGCCGGTGGTCGCCTGACCATCGGCATACTTGTCAGCAACGACCTTGAGACCCGGATATTTGCTCTTGACCTCCTCCAGGAAGCCCTGACGACGCTGATCGAGAGAACCGACGCCCGGCAGGCTGGTGATGATGGCGATCTCACCTTCTTCCTTGCCGGTCATGCCCTTGATTGCGGCGGCGAGACCATCGGCGGCAATGCGGCCGCCCTGGGTGTTGTCGGTGGTCAGGAACGAGACGAAGGACTTGGAATCGGCTCCGGAGTCGATGCCGACGACCGGCACGGACTTGGCGGCTTGATCCACGGGCTTGCCGAGAGCCTTGAACTCGGTCGGCGAGATGACCACAGCGGCCGGCTTGCCGGCAACGGCGTTTTCGAGAATGCTGATCTGACCGTTAATGTCGGATTCCGATTGAGCGCCGAGCTCCGGCACCTTCACGCCGAGATCCTTGCCTGCCTGGCGAGCGCCGGCAAGAACGATCTGCCAGTAGAAGGATGTCGTATCCTTGACGATGATCGGGATGGTCACGTCGGCCGCGAAGGACTGCATGGGCATCGCCATGGCGATGACGGCAGCACCGGCAAGGCCGGCAAAGCTGCGGCGGGACAAAAGTGACTTGGCAATTTTCATCTGCTTCTCCTCTCAACGCGCTCTCTCTCCTGCACACCTGCCGCTGAACGCTTACGGCTGGTATCGCGACGCCTTGCGGCGTCACGCATCGCGCGGCGGAAAAGCCACCGACGCGAAAACAGGCTTTCCTCCTCTACGAAGCCGCCTCTCTCGACGGCTCGAAGCTACCAATCTGCTAGACTCGGACCGCCTCGTCTCCCAACGGCGATGCCACGAGCGTCAATCCTTCGAACTCTGCATAGAAACTGTCGGGAAGCCGAGGCTCCACGAGCTGCATATTGCGGACAAGACTTTCCGGCCTCGCCGTGCCGATCAGCACCGAAGCCACGCAGGGACTGCGCAGCGGGAACTGAAGCGCCGGCTGGGCAAGCGGGACACCATGCTTGCGGGCGATCTCTTCCATAGCCCCAACCTTGGCCAGGATATCCGACGTTGCCGGCAGATAGTCGAAATGCGCGTCGGGCACGGGACCTGTCGCCAGAATGCCGGAGTTGAAGACACCGCCGACGACCAGCGATGTTCCTTTTTTCTCGCAAAGCGGCAACAGCTCGGCAACGGCGGAGCGGTCCAGCAGCGTATAGCGACCGGCAAGCAGAATGCAGTCGATATCGGCCGCATGCATCACATCCAGGCAGACCGGCACTTCGTTGACACCAAGACCATAAGCCTTGATCACGCCGGATGATTTCAGCTCCTCTAGAGCCTTCAACCCGGATCCCAGGAGCTGCCCGAGGTAGCGCTCGTTGAGCGCCTTGCCATGGGTATAGCCGCCGATATCGTGGACATAGAGAATATCGATGCGATTGAGGCCGAGGCGAGCATAGCTGAACTCGACCGAGCGCATGATGCCGTCATAGGAATAATCATAGTCGGCATCGAAGGGCAGCGGGTCGACATAGCCGTAATTCGGCACCTTGTCGCTCGGCACTGGCCGCATGAGGCGGCCGACCTTGGTCGACAGCACATAACTGTCTTCCGGCTGACCGCGCAGAAAGTCGCCGACATAGCGCTCGCCAAGGCCGAAGCCATACCAGGGTGCCGCATCGAAATAGCGGATGCCGCTATCCCAGGCCGCCTGCAAGGTCTTCATCGCCTGATCGCGAGGGCAGGCACGATAGAGGCCGCCCAGCGCCGCGGCGCCGAAGCTGATCTCCGTGACCTCAAGGCCCGTCCTGCCGATTGTTCTTTTCTGCATCACCTCTCCCTTGTGATGACGGTCATTTCAATTTCGGTGGCGTTAACGGAAGCTCTCGACATCCATCGCCATTGATTTTGTTTTTTATCTACAATAAACATTTTGGTGTCAACGAGGAAATCATGGTGACCGTCACGGGAGATGGCGGAAACAGTGGTTTCGACATAACTCCTGCAATTGACTGCCATCGGGACATGGTCCAGACAGCGCCGCCGGCAAAGAGCGGCGACGAGACGCGAGGGGGAAATGGCAAGGCAAAACACGCTCTTCAAAGAGGCCTATAATCGCTATGCGGCCCGCCTGAAGCTCGATACCGAGCTACCGAGCGAGCCTGAAATCGCAGCCGAACTCGGCGTCAGCCGCAGCACGGCGCGGGCGATCCTCATGCGTCTAAACGACGCCGGCATCATTCTGTGGAACAAGCGGCAGAAGACGGTGCTGCGCCTGCCGACCGAGGCCGATTTCTTCCCCAAGGAAGAAACCGATTCACTGCACGACATCATCGAGCGCAGCTTCATGGTGCGCATCATGTCCGACGACGCGCAACCCGGCATGCAGATCAACGAGCTGGAACTGGCGCGCGAAATCGGCACCGGCACCTCTGTTGTCCGTGAATTTCTTATCCGTTTCAGTCGCTTCGGCCTGATTGAGAAGCGGCCGAACAGCCATTGGATTCTCAAGGGCTTCACCAGCGAATTCGCGCTCGAGCTTGCCGATGTGCGGGAAATGTTCGAGCTGCATTCCGCGGCCGAATTCGGCCGCCTGCCTGCCAATCATCGCGCCTGGGAGGATCTCAAGGAAATCGAGCAAGAACACCACGAGCTGCTCAAGGATTTCGATGCGCATTACCGCGATTTCTCGCGCCTGGACGAAAAATTTCACCTTCTCATCCATCGCGCCTCGAAGAACCGCTTCATCACCGAGTTCTACGATGTCATCGCCATCATTTTTCATTATCACTATCAGTGGAACAAGGCTTTCGCGCGCGACCGCAACGCCCGCGCCGTAGCGGAGCATCTCGACTATATCGAAGCGCTGCAATCGCGCGACCAGCAAAGGATCGATGCCGCCTGCCGCCAGCATCTCGCCTCGGCACGGCAGACGCTGCTGCAGTCTATCCCGCAAATCCCGGGAGAAATCGCCGGCTCCGCCGCGTGATGACAGGAGCCGGCCGGTCGCTTATTTCGCGGTAAAGCTCAGGCTTTGGCTGGCAAAGCGCGGTGAGGCAACCTCGAGCTTGATAGCGCCTGCCTTGCCCGTCGCCTGCAGCCAAAAGCCCGTGGATCCCCCTTGGAATGCCACCGTTTCCGGCCCGATAACCCTCGCCGGGCCTTCGACCTTGATCGTGATGGCCTCATTGAGGAAAGACAGACGCGAGCCGGCCTGATCGAGCGCACGCACGATGACACGCACCGTGTCGCGCTCGCCTGCGCGCAAGGTATCGGCATCGGCCTCCACCTGAAGCGACGTCGGAAGCGGATTGGCGACCATATGCTGCTCGACGACCTTTCTGCCGCCGATATAGCCGGTGAAATACACGTCTTCCCATTCCATCCCCCATACGCCGAGCTCGTCCGGCGTGAAGGAACGGTGATCGAAGACGACGGGAGGATGCGGCAGGTGCGGGAATGTCTCACGGTCCGGGCCGAGGCGCTTGGTCAGCGAGCCGTAACGCAGCTCGACCTCGTCGCAATTGGTAAGCACGATCAGCGGCAGGGCACCGCCGATATTGCGCTCGCCGCGTGCCCAGATCGTCACCGGCTTCACGACGATCTCTTCGGACGGTTCGCACTGGCTGGCATAGACGTAAGCGGCGAATTTCGGCTCGCGGAACATGTCCATGACGCCATGGTAGCAGATCCGGTCGCCCGAGCCGAAATCGCTGTGCGTATTGTAATCGAACATGCACCATCCGATGGCGCCGGATATCGACGGATCGCCGTAGGCGGCATTCAGGACCTCCAGATGCCGGCGCACATGCTCAGCCTGGCGCTGCTCCTGATCGTAGATTTTCGTCGGATACATATGGCCGCCGAATTCGGTGATCAGATAAGGCACGTCCTTGGAAAGACCGGTGTTTTCCTGCTGCGGCCTCAGCGGCGTGCGCGGCCGGTTGGCGCCCGGCAGCTCCTCGTTGCCGAGGATGAAATCATTCATCGTGTAGACGTCCTCGAGCAGCTCGCTCTCGGTAATATAGCGAACGCCGCCGGTCTGGCGGGTCGGATCGAGTTCGCGCGCCAACCGGTTCGTTTCGGCGTAGAAATCATGCGAATCCTGGGATTCGTTGATGCGCACGCCCCAGATGACGATCGAGGGATGGTTCCAATCGCGCTCGATCATGCGGCGCACGTTGCGGATCGATTCCTGCTGCCATTCCTCATCGCCGATATGCTGCCAGCCGGGAATTTCTTCGAAGACCAGAAGGCCGATGCGGTCGCAATGGTCGAGGAACCACTTCGACTGGGGATAATGCGAGGTGCGCACGATGTTGCATTTCAGCGTGCGCTTCATGATTTCGGCGTCACGCTCCTGGGCTGAACGGCCCATCGCGTAACCGACATAGGGAAAGGCCTGATGACGGTTGAGGCCGCGCAGCTTCAACTTCCTGCCGTTCAGCAGAAAACCTTCGGCGGTAAAGCTCGCTGTGCGGAAGCCGAACGCCGTGGCGTGACGATCCGTCCCGTGATCACTTACAAGCTCCACCTCGGCGGAATAGAGAGCGGGATTATCGAGATCCCAAAGCGAGATTCCTGCAAGGCCATCAAAGCTGAGCATCACGCTCTCGCCGGAGGTGCCAGCCTGCCCCGAAGCGATGGCCGCGCCATCGGCGGACCGCAGGGTAACGGTCACCGTGCCCTTTAAAACGAGATTTTGCGGATTGGAGATATCGCAGCGTACGGTCGCGGATTTGAGATCGGAAAGGGCATTGCCAGTCTCGACCTTGATGTTGGAAACCGAGACGGGATCGGTCAGCTTCAACCAGACATCGCGATAGATGCCGGCATAGGTCAGGTAATCGATCCGGCCGCCGAAAGGCGGGATCTGCGGGTTCTCGCTGCCGTCGATCTTGACCGTGATCAGGTTCTCGCCCTGACGCAGGCGGCCGGTCAGGCGCGCCGCGAAGGGCGTATAGCCATCCTTGTGGGCAATAATCTCCTCACCGTTCAGATAAACGACGGCATCGGCCATGGCCGCATCGAAGATCAGCGATACCTCGCGCCCGGCGAATGCCTCCTCCCAATTCACTATCTTCTGATAGGTGAAGGCGCGCTGATAGGATTTCTCGTCGAAATAGTTGAAGGGCAGTTCGACAGCCGTATGCGGCAGCGTGACGCTTTCCCCTTCCTGCGGGCGGCCGACATCTGCGGGCGAAAATCCCTCATGAAACGTCCAGGATTCGTTGAAGGCGACAACAGAACGCATATTCAATCCTATCGATTAAGCCCGTCGCATCGGGGGACGAACAGATATTGCTTGGAAATCAGGCGCGCGGCGAGGAAGGCACAAGCGCCGCGGGGCGATATGTATACAGGCTCGCCACCGAGGCGCAATGCGACCGGTTGGCGGATTTCGATTTTCCTGAGGTCGATATTCCCCGGCAGGCAAACGAAGGCGGCGTCAGCCGCCTCGCAATGACCTATCGGTTTCGCCCGTTCTTCGCCTCCTCGACCGGGCTGCGCACCGCGGCATACATGCCGGTAGTGCGGAACTCCGTTGGATTGATGCCGTAGATGCGGCGAAACACCTTGGAAAAATAATTGGCATCATCGAAGCCCGTCATGATCGCCACCTCCTTGACGGGAATGAACGCGGCCTTCGTCAGCAGTTTCGCCGCCCGCTGCATGCGCTGCTGCAGCACGAATTCCGCCGGCGGCAGGCCTTCGCTTTCGGCAAAGACCCGCGAGAAATGCGCGCGGCTGAGGCCGCTCACCTTCGCCAACTCATCGACGGGAAGCGGCTTGTCGAGATTGGCATCGATATGGTCGATGACGATCTGCATGACGGAGCGGTCGGCGGCAAAGGCGTGCGAGCCGAAGACGTCGTCATAAAGCACCATGGCCGCCTCATAGGCGATGGCGGAAGCCGAGGCGGGCGTCGTGGCGCCATTGACGAGCCGCAGGCCGCAATCGGCCAGTTGATCGATGGTCGCCTGCTGCAGCTTCAACACGGGGCCGGCGGCGGCCAAGATCAGCCGATGGATGCGCAATGCCTCCTCGCCATTCATCGAGATCCAGAAATATTCCCAGCGTTCCCCCTTCTCCAGCCAGTAGCGATGATTGTGCGGCACGAGCACCAGCAGCGTATCGCCTGCATTCACACGATAGTTGCGGTTTTCATAGCGCAATCGACCGGTGCCGCTGATCGTGTGCTGAAGTACGGTGAACGGCGTCTGGCCGCGCCGGCGGCCGTCCCAATCATAGGGTTCGTCGTGTCGGATTTCGTATCCGGCGCTGGTCGGCATGGCATGCAGCCGGTGGCGGCCGCGCGGCAGCGAAACCGTCCGCATAACCTGTCCGTTATCGATCAATTTGTGCAGCACAAAATTACCCTTGAAAGCATAATAGTTCTCTGTTCGGCTGGGTGATTATAGGCATAATCCCGCTCAGAAAACAGCGCTTGACCGCCGTTGAGGATCGGCGATTGGAGAAAAAGCCACAATTTCGGCCTGTTTCGCAACTGTTGCGATCATAGGGCGAAATGTCGTTTTCTTCCCTGCGGCTGCTCGTTCTACCGACTTGAAGGTGAGGATCATGAGTTTCAAAATCGCTATTATCGGCGCCGGCAGCGTCGGCTTCACGAAAAAGCTGTTTACCGACATTCTCTGCGTGCCGGAATTCCGCGACGTCGAGTTCGCGCTGACGGATCTGAGTGAGCACAATCTGACGATGATCAAGGCGATCCTCGACCGGATCGTCGAGGCCAACAAGCTGCCGACGCGCGTCACCGCCACAACGGATCGCCGCAAGGCGCTGGAAGGCGCGCGCTACGTCATCAGCTGTGTGCGCGTCGGCGGACTGGAGGCCTATGCCGAGGATATCCGCATTCCGCTGAAATACGGCATCGACCAGTGCGTCGGCGATACCATCTGTGCCGGCGGCATTCTCTATGGCCAGCGCAACATCCCGGTCATTCTCGATTTCTGCAAGGATATCCGCGAGGTCGCCGAGAGCGGTGCCAAGTTCCTGAACTATGCCAACCCGATGGCGATGAACACTTGGGCGGCCATCGAATACGGCAAGGTCGACACGATCGGGCTCTGCCACGGTGTCCAGCACGGCGCCGAACAGATCGCCGAAGTGCTCGGCGCCAAGGACAAGCGCGAACTCGACTATATCTGCTCGGGCATCAACCACCAGACATGGTTCGTCGACCTGCGTCTCAACGGCCGCAAGATCGGCAAGGACGAGCTGATCGCGGCCTTCGAGGCACATCCGGTCTATTCGCAGCAGGAAAAGCTGCGCATCGACGTGCTGAAGCGTTTCGGCGTCTATTCGACCGAGAGCAACGGTCACCTGTCCGAATATCTGCCCTGGTATCGCAAGCGTCCCGACGAGATCAACAAGTGGATCGATATGTCGGACTGGATCCATGGCGAGACCGGCGGCTACCTGCGCCACTCCACCGAGACGCGCAACTGGTTCGAGACCGAATTCCAACAGATCCTCGACGGCGCCTCGCAGCCCATCGACCCTGCCCGTCGCTCCAACGAACACGCCAGTCATATTCTCGAAGCGCTGGAAACCAACCGCGTCTATCGCGGCCATTTCAACGTCAAGAACAATGGCGTCATCACCAACCTGCCAAGCGACGCCATCATCGAGTCGCCAGGCTTCGTCGATCGCTTCGGCATCAACATGGTGGCGGGCATCACGCTGCCGGAGGCGTGTGCGGCCACCTGCATTTCCTCCATCAACGTCCAGCGCATGTCGGTCCATGCCGCCATCAGCGGCGATATCGACCTCTTGAAGCTTGCCGTTCTGCACGACCCGCTGGTCGGTGCGATCGCCACACCGGAGGAGGTCTGGCAGATGGTCGACGAAATGGTCGTCGCCGAGGCACGCTGGCTGCCGCAATACGCACATGCCGTGGATGAGGCGAAGGAGCGCCTGTCGCGCGGAAAGGTCAAGACGCGCGATTGGAAGGGTGCGGCAAGCCGCAATGTCCGTTCGATCGAGGAGTTGCGGGTAGAGAAAGCCGCGCTGAAGCAGGCCGGCTGACGAACACGCAGATCGGAAGATAAGGACCATGGCGAGATTTCAGGGGAGATCCCGCCATGGCAACCCTCTTCCGTTTCAATGGAGGAACGCGAGGCCTCAAACGGAACACTCGCGATTTGGGAGAGAGAACAAGATGAGACATTTTCGACCGATCGGCCTTCTGGCCGCATTGACGATTGCCACATCCGCGATCGCCATAAGCGCCTACGCGGCCGAACCGACAGTGCCGCCCGTTCCACCGGTCTTCCCGGCGGAAGGAAAGATCAAATATGTCGAGCGCAACTCCATTCTGGAATTCAAGGCGCTGCCGGAATATCACGAGCCCGCCTGGGTGACGGAGAAGTTCGTCAAGACCGGCAAGCTGCCTGATGTCAAGGATCGCCTGCCGAAGGAGCCGCTTGTTTTCAAGACCGGCAATATGCCTGACGGCATCGGCGTCTATGGCGACACGCTGCGTCATGTCATCGGCGGCCGCCCTGAGGGCTGGAACTATGGCGCCGGTCAGACCCAGGGCTGGGGCGGCATTGATATCGCCCTTTCGGAATGCCTGACGCGCACGGCTCCTCTCTTCCAGGTGGAAGCCAAGGATACCGAACCGCTGCCGAACCTCGCCAAGAGCTGGGAATGGTCGCCGGACGGCCACAAGCTTACCATGCACCTGATCGAAGGCGCGAAATGGTCCGATGGCGTGCCCTTCAACGCCGACGACATCATGTTCTACTGGGATGACGAGGTCATCGACCCGAATGTCTCGCCGCTTGGCGGCGGTGCATCGCCGGAGGCGTTCGGCGAGGGAACGACGCTGAAGAAGATCGACGATTACACGGTCGAATGGACCTTCAAGGACGCATTCCCGAAGCAATATCTCTACACGATGGCCTATCCCAGCTTCTGCCCGGGGCCGTCGCATATCCTGAAGCCGCAGCACCCGAAATATTCCAAGAATACCTACGATCAGTTCAAGAACGCCTTCCCGCCGGAATATATGAACATGCCGGTTATGGGTGGCTGGGTGCCGGTCGAATATCGTTCCGACGATATCATCGTCATGCGCCGCAATCCCTATTACTGGAAGGTCGACGAGAAGGGCAATCAGCTGCCTTACCTCAATGAGCTGCATTACAAACTCTCGACCTGGGCAGACCGCGATGTGCAGGCGGTTGCCGGCTCGGGCGACCTGTCGAACCTCGAGCAGCCGGAAAACTTCGTTGCCTCGCTGAAGCGCGCCGCACAGCCGGATGCCCCGGCTCGCCTCGCCTTCGGTCCCCGCCTCATCGGCTATAACCTGCAGATGAACTTCTCCGGCAATGGCTGGGGCAATCCGGACGACCGTGCGCAGGCAGTGCGCGACCTGAACCGCAACGAGGATTTCCGCAAGGCCGTGACCATGGCGCTCGATCGCAAGGCGCTCGGGGAATCGCTGGTCAAGGGACCGTTCACGGCGATCTATCCGGGCGGCCTGTCTTCCGGCAGCAGCTTTTATGATCGCAACTCCACCGTCTATTACCCGTTCGATTTGACTGCTGCGAAGGCCGAACTCGCAAAGGCTGGGCTGAAGGACACCGACGGCGACGGCATCGTCAACTTCCCGGCCGGCGTCAACGGCGGCAAGGATGTGGAAATCACCCTTCTCGTCAGCAGCGACTATACCACCGACAAGAGCCTTGCCGAGGGCGTCGTCAGCCAGATGGAAAAGCTCGGACTGCGGGTCATCATCAACGCGCTGGTCGGTCCCAAGCGCGACGATGCTAACTACAGCGGCCGCTTCGACTGGATGGTGCGACGCAACACCACCGAGCTTGCCTCGGTCGTGCAGAACACCGAGCAGCTCGCGCCGGTCGGCCCGCGCACGAGCTGGAACCACCGTGCCCCGGAAAGCGGCCAACTGGATCTGATGCCCTTCGAAAAGGATATGGTCGATATCATCGGCAAGTTCATCACCTCGAAGGACAATGACGAGCGCGTGGCTCTGATGAAGCAGTTCCAGAAGATCTCGACCGGGCATCTCTACAATATCGGCCTGACCGAGTATCCGGGCGCGCTCATCATCAACAAGCGCTTTTCCAACGTTCCTCCGGGTACGCCGATCTTCCTGTTCAACTGGGCCGAAGATTCCATCATCCGCGAACGGCTTTGGGTGGCGGCGGACAAGCAGGGCAAATACGAGCTGTTCCCCCAGGAACTGCCGGGCGCCCCGGGCAGCGCCGGCCCGATCAAATAAGGTTCCAACCGACCCCATGGCAGCCGGCATGACGCCGGCTGCCATGGAAACCTGAAGCATTCCAGCGATCAGCATCGCCGGGCAAACATGAACCGCTGGCGCATATCGTCCTCACCGGATCGAGATTGTCGACAGCATCAAGAGAAGCGAACCGTCCGATGTTACGATTCCTGCTCGTTCGCATAGCGTCCGCTATTCCCGTGCTCCTGATCCTGAGCGTGGTGACTTTCGCCATCATACAGGCACCGCCGGGCGACTATGCCGATTACATCCGCTCGCAGCTGATAAACCAAGGCGGCGCGTCTTTCGAACAGGCCGATGCGCAGGCGCAGGCCTACCGCCGCGAACATGGCTTGGATAAGCCGATGGTCGTCCAGTATTTCAACTGGATCGGCGGCATCGTCACCAAGGGCGATTTCGGCTACAGCATGGTCTACAACAAGCCGGTGGCCGACGTCGTCGGCGAGCGCCTGCCGCGCACCCTCGCATTGGCGCTGGTGTGCCACATCCTGGCATCCATTCTCGGCATCGGTTTCGGCATCTGGGCCGCAACGCGGCAATATAGCTGGATCGACAATCTGCTCGCCGGCATCTCCTTCCTCGGCATGACCGTGCCGCGCTTCCTGATGGCGCTGATCATCGTCTATCTTCTCGTCTTCCAGCTCAACGTTTCGGAGATCGGCAGCTTCTTCTCGCCGCAATATGGCGGTGCGCCCTGGTCCTGGGCCAAATTCGCCGATCTGGTCAAGCATGTCTGGCCGGTCGTCGCGATCGCCACGTTTGGCGGCCTCGCCTACAATATGCGCATCATGCGCGGCAACCTGCTCGACACGCTGAATGCCCAATATGTGGAAACGGCGCGCGCCAAGGGCCTTTCCGGCGGCGCCGTCGTCATGCGCCATGCCGTGCCGAATGCGCTGCATCCCTTGATCATGTATCAGGGCGTGGTCCTGCCCTATATGCTGACCGGCGAAATCGAGACCGCGATCATCTTCACGCTGCCGACCGTTGGACCGGCGATCGTCGGCTCGATGGCGGTCGGCGACGTCTATGTGACCGCAACCTTCATGATGGTGCTTTCGGCAACCCTCATCATCGGCAACATCATCGCCGATATGTTGCTTGCCCTGCTCGATCCGCGCGTGCGTCAACAAGGAGGGATCCACTGATGCTGGCCTTCAGCAACTCCCCGCCCCTGCCCGAAGAAAAGATCAAGCAGAAGAGCGGCAACGAGAGCTACATCGCGCTGGTCTGGCGTCGCCTGAAGCGTTCCTGGACGGGTATGGGCGGCCTCACCCTCGTTGTTCTGCTCCTGTTGATGGCGGTCTTTGCCGAATTCGTCGCACCGCTCGATCCGAAGGCGACCGATACCGGCTTCGCGCCGCCGCAGATCATCAGCTTTCACGACAAGGACGGCAATTTCGTCTTCCAGCCTCGGGTCTACGCCCTCGCCGAGACCAGCGACCTCGATCCCGTAACCTTCCAGCCGATCGTCGGCCCGGATTACGACCATCCCCGCCTGCTCGGCTTTTTTGTCAAGGGCGACCCCTACCGTCTTTTCGGGCTGATACCCGGCAACCGGCATCTCTTCGGCGCCACCGACGGCGGCCTCGTCCATTTCCTCGGCACGGATAAATTCGGCCGGGATGTGCTCTCGCGCGCCATTTACGGCTCGCGCATCTCTTTGATGATCGCGTTGACGGTCGTTGCCATCGTCACCGTCGTCGGTACGGCGGTCGGCATGATATCGGGCTATTTCGGCGGCACGCTCGATGCCTGGATCCAGCGTTTCGTCGAAGTGGTACTGGCCTTTCCGCAGCTGCCGCTCTACCTGGCGCTGACCTCGCTGATCCCCGTGACGGCACCGACCAACGTATTCCTCGCCTTCGTCATCATCGTCATGTCGGCGCTCGGCTGGGCGCAGATGTCGCGGGAGGTTCGCGGCAAGACGCTGGCGCTGGCACGGATCGATTACGTCCGTGCGGCCATGGCGGTCGGCGCGAGTGACTGGCGCATCATCCTGCAGCATATTTTCCCGAACGTCATGAGCCATGTGATCGTGACCGTGACGCTTGCGATCCCGAGCGTGGTGCTGCTGGAATCTTTCCTCGGCTTCTTAGGCTTTGCCGTCAAACCGCCGCTGATCTCCTGGGGCCTGATGCTGCAGGATACGTCGACCTATTCGGTCATCGGCTCCTACCCCTGGATACTCACCCCCGTCGCCTTCGTTCTCGTCACCGTCTTCGCCTTCAATGCCCTTGGTGACGGCCTGCGCGACGCGATCGATCCCTATTGAGAGGAGAACGGATATGGCTCTTGCACTCGTCAATTCCTTCGCTCCCGACACGCGGCTCGATGCCGCGAACAAGACAGCTTCGCCCGTCATCGACGCCCGCAACATTGCCGTCAAGTTCAAGGTCGAGGACGGCATGGTCGATGCCGTCAAGGACATCACCTTCCAGCTTTATCGCGGGGAGACCATTGCCATCGTCGGCGAATCCGGCTCGGGAAAATCGGTAACGGCCCGCACCGTTATGGGCCTGCTGACCAAACGCGCCGTCGTCTCCGACAAGTCCGCCGTCCATTACGACGGCAAGAACGTGCTGAAATTCTCCGAGCGCGCGCGCCGGCAGCTGCGCGGTGACCGCATCTCGATGATCTTCCAGGAGCCGATGAGCTCGCTCAATCCGATCTACACCATCGGCAGCCAGATCGTCGAAGCGATCCGTGTCCATCGCAGGGTGAGCCGCCGCGATGCCGAGAAGCGAGCTCTCGACCTGTTGAAGCAGGTGCAGATTCCCGATCCCGAAGCGCGGCTGAAGCAATATCCGCATCAGCTCTCCGGTGGTCAGCGCCAGCGCGTCATGATCGCCATGGCGCTTGCCAACGATCCGGACGTGCTGATCGCCGACGAACCGACGACCGCGCTGGACGTCACCGTGCAGGCGCAGATCCTGAACCTCATTCGCAACCTGCAGAAACAGCTCGGCATGGCGGTGATCCTGATCACCCATGACCTGACGGTCGTGCGCCAGTTCTCCGACTATGTCTATGTGATGCAGAATGGCGAAATGCGCGAGCACAACACGACCGAAGCGCTCTTCGCAAATCCGCAGCATCCCTACACGCAGCATCTGTTGACATCGGAGCCGCGCGGGCAGGCAAAGCCGCTGCCGCCGAACTGCGATACCGTCCTCGAAGGCAAATCCGTCAAGGTGGCGTTCATGCTGCGCCACGGCAGCTTCTTTAAGCCCGACATGCGCGAGCTCGTCGCCGTCGACAGCCTCAATATCGAGCTGCGCCGACACGAAACGCTCGGTCTGGTCGGTGAATCCGGCTCCGGCAAGACCACTTTCGGGCAGGCGCTGCTGCGCCTGATCGATGCCGATGGCGGCGAGATTTTCTTCGACGGGCAGCCGATCCATGGGTGCTCGCGCGCTGAAATGCGGCCATTGCGCTCGCGCATGCAGATCGTCTTTCAGGACCCGTTCTCGTCGCTCAATCCGCGCATGACCATCGGCCAGATCATTTCCGAGGGGCTGGTGGTCAACAATCTCGGCGCAAACAGGGCCGAGCGGCTGGAGCGCGTCAAGGAGGCGCTCGTCAGCGCCGGCATGCCGGCCAACATTCTCTCGCGCTTCCCGCATGAGTTTTCCGGCGGCCAGCGCCAGCGCATTGCGATTGCCCGCGCCATCGCGCTCGAACCGGAATTCATCCTTCTCGACGAGCCGACCTCCGCGCTCGATCTTTCTGTTCAGGCCCAGATCATCGACCTCCTGCGCAAACTGCAGGACGAGAAAGGTCTGAGCTACCTATTCATTTCCCACGACCTCAAGGTCGTCCGCGCCCTTTGCCATCGCGTCATCGTCATGCAGCACGGCAAGATCATGGAGGAAGGGCCGGTCGAAGAGGTTCTGTCGCATCCCAAGACCGCTTACACCGAACGCCTTGTCAGAGCGGCGTTCGAGGTGGCTTCATAGCATCCAGGAGATTTTGAAATGACAGGCACTCCCAAGATCACATTCATCGGAGCCGGTTCGACCGTCTTCATGAAGAATATCATCGGCGACGTCTTGCAGCGTCCGGCACTTGCCGGCGCCAGGATCGCGCTGATGGACATCAATCCGCAACGGCTGGACGAGAGCGCCATCGTTGCCCGCAAGCTCGCCTCGACGCTTGGCGCTCCGGCCACGGTCGAAACCTTTACGGACCAGCGCAAGGCGCTTGACGGCGCACACTTCGTCGTCGTCGCCTTCCAGATCGGCGGCTACGAGCCTTGCACCGTCACCGATTTCGAAGTGCCGAAGAAATATGGTCTGCGCCAGACGATCGCCGACACGCTCGGCGTGGGCGGCATCATGCGCGGCCTGCGCACGGTTCCGCATCTGTGGAAGATCTGCGAGGACATGCTCGCCGTCTGCCCGAACGCGATCATGCTGCAATATGTAAACCCGATGGCGATCAATACCTGGGCGATCGGCGAGAAATACCCCACGATCAAGCAGGTCGGCCTTTGCCACTCCGTGCAGGGCACGGCGATGGAACTGGCGCACGATCTCGATATTCCCTATGAGGAAATCCGCTATCGCTCGGCCGGCATCAACCACATGGCCTTCTATCTCGAATTCGAGCACCGCCAGCCAGATGGTTCCTACCGCAATCTCTATCCAGATCTCGTCCGTGCCTATCGCGAGGGGCGTGCGCCGAAGCCCGGCTGGAATGCGCGCTGCCCGAACAAGGTGCGCTATGAGATGCTGACCCGGCTCGGCTATTTCGTCACCGAAAGCTCCGAGCACTTCGCCGAATACACACCCTACTTCATCAAGGAAGGCCGTGAGGACCTGATCGAGAAATTCGGTATTCCGCTCGACGAATATCCGAAGCGCTGCATCGAGCAGGTAGCGCGCTGGAAAAGCCAGGCGGAGGAATATCGCACGGCCGAGAAGATCGAGGTCAAGCAATCGAAGGAATATGCTTCCTCGATCATCAATTCGGTCTGGACCGGCGAACCTTCCGTCATTTACGGCAACGTCCGCAACAATGGCTGCATCACATCGCTGCCGTTCAATTGCGCGGCGGAAGTCGCCTGCCTCGTCGACGCCTCCGGCATCCAGCCGACCTATGTCGGCGACCTGCCGCCGCAGCTGACGGCCCTCATCCGCACGAACATCAACGTGCAGGAGTTGACTGTCAAAGCGCTGATGACCGAGAACCGCGAGCACATCTATCACGCCGCGATGATGGACCCGCACACGGCAGCCGAGCTCGATCTCGACCAGATCTGGTCGCTGGTTGACGAACTGCTCGTCGCTCATGGCGATTGGCTGCCCGAATGGGCGCGCGGCAATCGCAAGGTTCAGGCCGCCTAAAGCCTTTCTCTCCCGGCTTGCGGCCCAAAAGGCCCCGCGGCACTGCCGTGGGGCCTTGCATTTTTACCGCGCCGGAGAAAATGAAAATCCAAAACGCTGGCGAATGTCGCATCGATAACCGATGGCAAAGCAAATTCGCCTGGGTTAGAAAACACTCGCAGTTTGGAGGAGACGAACGATATGACGAGCTCAGATACATTCACAACCGGAACATTCGTCGGCCGCATCTGGCGCCCGGATGTGCAAGGCCCTGCCCTCGTCACCGTTCGGAACGGCACGCTCTACGACATCACGTCGAAGGATGCACCGACCATGCGCGACCTACTGGAAAGGGACGATCCGGTTGCCTTCGTTCGCGCGCAGAAAGGCGAAGCCATCGCCGAGCTCAGCGACTTGCTGGCCGTCAAGGCCGATCTTTCGTCCGTCCATCTTCTCGCGCCCATCGATCTGCAGGCGATCAAGGCCTGCGGCGTCACCTTTGCCCGCTCGATGCTGGAGCGCGTCATCGAGGAGCGCGCGGCCGGCAATCCAGACCTTGCCGAATCGATCCGCGGCAAGGTGACCGCGCTGATCGGCGACAGCCTGCGCAACCTGAAAGCCGGATCTCCCGAGGCGGCCAAGGTCAAGGCGGCGCTGATCGAGGAAGGTGTGTGGTCGCAATATCTCGAAGTCGGTATCGGGCCGGACGCGGAGGTCTTTTCGAAATCGCAGGTCATGTCCTCGGTCGGGCAAGGCGCGGATGTCGGCCTGCATCCGATCTCCAAATGGAACAATCCCGAGCCGGAAATCGTGCTTGCCGTCGACAGCCGGGGCCGTGTGAAGGGCGCCACCCTCGGCAACGACGTCAATCTGCGCGATGTCGAGGGCCGGTCTGCGCTATTGCTCGGCAAGGCGAAGGACAACAATGCTTCCTGCTCGATCGGCCCCTTCATCCGCCTGTTCGACGAGACCTACGGCCTGGACGACGTGCGCAGCGCCGATCTCGACCTGAAGGTCGAAGGCGAAGACGGCTACGTGCTGCATGGGCGCTCATCGATGAAGGAAATCAGCCGCGATCCCCTCGACCTCGTCTCCCAGACCATCGGCCGCCATCATCAATATCCGGACGGCTTCGTGCTGTTCATGGGAACGCTTTTTGCCCCCGTCGAAGACCGCGATACGCCCGGGCAAGGCTTCACCCACAAGGTCGGCGACATCGTCACCATCTCCAACAACAAGCTCGGATCGCTTAGCAACCGCGTGCTGCTGTCGACCGAATGCGCGCCATGGACGTTCGGAACCTCGCATCTGATGCGCAACCTCGCCAAGCGAGGATTTATCTGAGGCCTCGAATAAATCCGGATTTGCAGCGGTTCGGCTCTTCTCGCAAATCCGGCCCATGCCGTGGATCAGCCCACGGCATGGGCAAAGACTTCAGCGGTAGAACAGATACTTGATCAGCGCCGCTATCGCCAAAACGACGACGACGATGCCGAGCAGGCCCGCGAGGCCCATGCCCCACATCATGCCGCTGCCCATCATATCATTCATGATCGTATCCTCCTTTCATTCGGCCGCCTCGAGGCTGCGCTCGTCGTCCTCGATGAACCCGCTCTCCGCGGATGCCGCCGGCAGCCTCCATCCCTTGACGAGGCCGTAGACGGCCGGGATGACGATCAGCGTCAGCAGCGTCGAGGATATCATGCCGCCGATCATCGGCACGGCGATGCGCTGCATGATCTCCGAGCCGGTCCCGGTCCGCCACAGGATCGGCACCAGACCGGCCATGATGGCAACGACAGTCATCATCTTCGGCCGGACGCGCTCGACCGCGCCGACCATGATGGCCCGGTTGAGATCGAACTTCGAGAAGGAACGGCCTTCCTTCCTGCAGGCCTCGCGTTGTTCTTTCATCGCGTGGTCGAGATAGATCAGCATGATCACCCCGGTTTCAGCCGCAACGCCGGCAAGGGCGATGAAGCCGACGGCGACCGCGACCGAGGCGTTGAAGCCCATCCACCACATCAGCCAGATCCCGCCGACCAGCGCGAAGGGCAGCGACAGCATGACGATCATCGTTTCCGTCAGCGACTTGAAGTTCAGGTAGAGCAGCAGGAAGATCAGCGCCAGCGTCAGGGGAACGACGACGGCAAGCCGCGCCTCGGCCCGTTGCAGATATTCGAACTGGCCGCTCCAGGCGACGGAATAGCCGGGCGGCATCTGCACGCTTTTGGCGACCGCCTGCTGGGCTTCGGCGACGTAGCCGCCGAGATCGCGATTGGCGATGTCGACATAGATGTAGACGGCGAGCTGGCCGTTCTCGGTACGGATGGTCGTCGCTCCGCGCGTGAGCTTGACATCGGCCACTTCGCCGAGAGGCACCGTTCCGCCGCCGGGAAGCGATATCTGCACATCGCGGGCGATGGCCTGCGGATCGCTGCGGGAGGCTCTCGGATAGCGGACCGCAACCCCATAGCGTTCCCGGCCTTCGACCGTCGAGGTCACGACCTCGGAGCCAAGCGCCATGCCGATCACATCCTGGACATCCTTGATCGTCAGCCCGTAGCGACCAAGCGCCGTTCGATCGGGAACGATGTCGAGATAGTAGCCGCCGATCACGCGCTCGGCATAGGCACTCGAGGTTCCGGGGATCGTCTTCAGCACGGTCTCGATCTGGCGGGCGATCTTCTCCATCTCGCCGAGATCGGTGCCGTAGACCTTGACCCCGACAGGCGTCCTGATCCCGGTCGATAGCATGTCGATGCGGGCGCGGATCGGCATCGTCCAGGCGTTGGAGACGCCGGGGAATTGCAGGGCTGCATCCATCTCCTGCTTGAGGCTGTCGACGGTCACGCCTGGCCGCCATTGCGATTTCGGCTTTAGCGTGATGATCGTCTCGAACATCTCGGTAGGAGCAGGGTCGGTCGCGGTCAGCGCGCGGCCGGCCTTGCCGAAGACGCTCTGCACCTCGGGGAAGGACTTGATGATGCGGTCCTGCGTCTGCATCAGCTCCGCCGCCTTGGTGACGGAGATGCCGGGTAGCGTCGTCGGCATGTACATCAGCGTGCCCTCGTCCAGATTGGGCATGAACTCGCTGCCGATATGCTGCGCAGGCCAGACGGTCGCGGCTAGGATCAGGACCGCGATGGCGATCGTCAACGTCTTCACCTTCAGCACGCCGGAAATGACCGGACGGTAGAGCCAGATCAAGATGCGGTTCACCGGATTCTTCTGTTCGGGCACGATATGCCCGCGCACGAAGACCACCATCAAAGCCGGTACCAGTGTAACCGACAGCAGTGCGGCGGCGGCCATCGAGAACGTCTTGGTGAAGGCGAGCGGCCCAAACAGGCGGCCCTCCTGCGATTCCAGCGTGAAGATCGGCAGGAACGACACGGTGATGATCAGCAGGCTGAAGAACAGCGCCGGTCCGACCTCGCTTGCCGCCTCGACGAGGATCTCGACGCGCGGCTTGTCCGGCGGCGCGCGCTCCAGATGCTTGTGGGCGTTCTCGATCATGACGATCGCCGCGTCGATCATTGCACCGATGGCAATCGCGATGCCGCCGAGGCTCATGATGTTGGCGCCGAGACCGAGCATCCGCATAGCGATGAAGGCGATCAGGATGCCGACCGGCAGCATGACGATAGCGACGAGCGCACTTCGGACATGCAGGAGGAAGGCGATCGTCACCAGGGCGACGACGATGGATTCCTCCATCAGCGTGCCCTTGAGGGTCTCGATGGCCGCCTCGATCAGGGTCGAGCGGTCGTAGACCGGCACAATCTCGGTGCCTGGCGGCAGGCTGCCCTTGACGTTCTCCATACTCGTCTTGGCATTGTCGATCACGGTGAGCGCGTTTGCGCCGAACCGTTGGAGCACGATACCGCCCGCTACTTCGCCCTCGCCATTGAGTTCGGTGACGCCGCGCCGTTCGTCTGGCACGAGCTCGACCCTGGCGACGTCGGCAAGCCGTAGCGGCACACCGTTCTGGCTCTTCAGCACGATGTTCTCGATGTCGGGGATACCCTTGAGATAACCACGGCCGCGCACCGCGAACTCGAACTCGGACAGCTCGATCGTTCGTCCGCCGATGTCGGTGTTGCTGGCACGCACGGCGCTGGCGACATCGTTTAGCGTAACGCCCTGTGCCTTCAGCCGGGCCGGATCGACGACGATCGAATACTGCTTGACGAAGCCGCCGACGCTGGCGACCTCGGCGACGCCTTCGGACTTCGACACGCCGAAACGCACGACCCAATCCTGCAGGGAGCGCAGCTCGGCGAGCGAAAGTTCCTTGGCGACGAGCGCATATTCGTAGACCCAGCCGACCCCCGTCGCGTCGGGGCCGAGGGTCGGCGTGACGCCCTGCGGTAGGCGGCTCGAAGCCGCGTTTAGATATTCCAGTACACGGCTGCGTGCCCAGTAGGGATCGGTGCCATCGTCGAAGATCACATAGACGAAGGAGACGCCGAAGAAGGAGAAGCCACGCACGACCTTCGACTTGGGAACGGTCAGCATCGACGTCGTTAACGGATAGGTGACCTGGTCCTCGACCACCTGCGGGGCCTGACCAGGATATTCCGTGTAGACGATCACCTGAACGTCGGAGAGGTCGGGAATGGCATCGAGCGGCAGGGAGCGCAGCGCGTAGATGCCGCCGGCCACGGCAAGTGCCGCGCCAACGAAGATCAGGACGAGATTGTGGGCGGACCAGGAGATGACGCGCGAGATCATGGCTTGGCCTCCTTAGGAGTCATGGCGCTGAGCGCCGAGTTCAGATTGCTTTCGGCGTCGAGCAGGAAGTTGGCCGAGACGACCACCTTGTCGCCGGCGGCAACACCCTGCCGGATCTCCGTGCTGTCGTCGCCGCGGACGCCGAGCCTGACGTCCTTCGGTTCGAACCGTCCGTCTCCCTTGTCGAGGAACACGACCTGGCGGTCGCCGGTGTCGATGACGGCGCTGTTTGGAACCGAGACGACGGGGCTTGGAGCGCCTGCTTCGATCTCGACATCCGCATACATATTGGAAAGCAGGACACCGTCCGGATTGGGAAGCTCGATGCGGATCTTGGTCGTGCGCGTCTGCGTGTCTACCTCGGGATAGACGAGGTCTACAGTGCCGTGGAAAGTCCGGCCGGGCAGGCTGCGGATGGTAACCTCGGCCTTCGCGCCTATGCTGACGGAAGCCAGATCGTATTCGGGAACGTCGGCTGTCACCCACATGTCCGAGGTGTCAGCGATACGAAACAGGGTGTCCCCCGACTTTGCCATCATGCCGGCAACAGCCGCACGCTCGAGGACGATACCATCGCGCGGGGCCGTATAGGCCATGCTCGTCGGCACCTGTCTTTTCTGCGCAATATTGTCGATCACCTCCTGCGGAACGCCGAGGTTCTTCAAGCGCAGCGCCGAGCCGGTTTCGTCGTTGCTACGCGAGCCGTTCAGGCCTGCGGCATATTCGGAAGCGGCGGTGGCGATCTCCCTGGAATAGAAGCGGAAGAGCGTCTCGCCCTTGGCGATATGGTCTCCCGTCGTGACGTTCGCGACGTCATCGACGAAGGAATCGGTGCGCATCGAGATGACGCTGACGAGCCGTTCGTCCAGCGCGACGGTACCTGGGACCTCCACCTTGCGGCTAATGCTGGCCATCTCGGCGGTGGCTGTCTTCACGCCTGTGCGCTGCAGTTTGCCGAGCGAAACCTTGACGGTGGAGGCGTCCGGCTGCTCGCCCTCGTAGACAGGGATATAGTCCATCCCCATCGAGTCCTTCTTCGGCACCTTCGAGGTGTCCGGCAGGCCCATCGGATTGCGGTAGTAGAGGATCTTGCCTTTTGCCGGCACGGCCACCGGCTTGTCGTCCGCCACAACAGCGGCAGGCGTGACAGCCGGATTTGCCTCAAAGGACAGATCCTCGCTGGCGTGCACGGGCAGGAAATCCCGGCCATCCTGCGTTTGCTTCGGCACCGCCGAATAAGCGGGGCGACCATCCGGATCGCGGTAATAGATGATCGGCCCCGATCCCGCCGCCGTTGCCGTCGCGGCAGCCGCGACGCTTTCAACACCGACGATCGAGCGAAGCCATGCAAGGTTAGGCAGCGCGATACCACGCTGGCCGACCCAAAGGCCCCCAGCCCCCGCCGCCACGATGGCGACGAGGGTGAGGCCGGTGCGACCGGCGGTTCTCATGGGATAGCCTTGAACTCGAGCTTGTTTTCGAGCGTGTCCGTCTCGCCCTGGACCTTGGCGCCGAGCGACAGGCGCCAGCCGCCGGCCATCGGGATCTGCGCCTTGAAACGGTAGATGCCGGGCTCGACCGATGGCAGCGCCTCGATCGGCTCGGCCATCATCTCCATGCCGTCGGGCGCCATGTCGACGCGTTGTGTGAAGATCACCGCGTCTGGCACCACCTTGCCTGTGCGTTTATCGACGAGGCGCACGGCGATCTCGGCCGCATTGCCTGGCTTGATCTCGTTTTTGACGAGCTGGAATTCATAGTCCCGGATTTGAGCCCAGGCGTTGGGGGAAAGGCCCACGAAAGTCAGGCCGATCAGCGCCGCGGCGACTGCGGGCTTCAAAGTGAAAAGCGTCATTGTTGATTTTCCCAAAATTCATCGTTGCTTCGTGCGGATGCACGAAATGGCTATGGCGCAAAGCCACGTATCCACCGTTCGGCTTTCAGCTAAACGGCATCAAAGTCCCAAAGGGACACGATGAATTCAGGCTCTTGGAGGTCGGTCCGGCGGCGCGCCGATCGTCGGATCGCGCATCCGGTCCCGGTACGGATCGACAGTGGCGCCACGATCAAGACGCAACAAGGCAAACTCCCCATGCGCAAGTCCCGGCACGCATTTGGCCATGCAGAGAGTCGCGAGCGGACAGGACTTCTGGCAGTCGGGCAGAGACTGTTTCTGATCCGGGCAACAGGGCATGTCGTCCGGCATCGCCCCCATGTCCATTGTCTGCATCATCGCCCCAGCCGCCATCGCCGCCGCCGACGGCACAGCCATCGGAGCGGTCAGAAAACCCAGGATCGCAAGGATCGAGAGCAGACGGGCGATGAGGGACCAGAGTCTCATAGTATCAAGGCATCGCACATTGTGCGGCGCAGGGAAAGGCGGCCCAGTTCACGTTTTCGGCAAAATGCCGCAACAAAGGACGGCGGACTTTAGTCCATCCTCCTCGTCTGCCGCTGTCGAAAGACCAGCGACATGGCATGCACGAGACGAAGTAAGAGAGCGCGTTTTCATGGGAACGGGAACGGCCGCTCTTGACGGGACCGAACCGACGGCCCGTCCTCTCGATTTCCCAAGATAACAGGTTTATCGGACCCAAGAGCCGGAGAGCCGGAGAGCCGGAGAGCCGGAGAGCCGGAGAGCCGGAGAGCCGGAGAGCCGGAGAAAGTTGATCAAAATCAGTCTAAACATCCAGCATTTTTCCGTGCGGCCGTTTCAGCATTGTAATATCGACCAGCGCCATTGTAGTTCAGAAATGAGCCCGCGCTTGAGCGTGTCTCCATTTCAGTTATTCTTACCATACGTTGAGTATAGATGCTCGCGACATCTTTACATTGCGACTGCCTAAACTCGATTTAGCGCGATTTCTTGATTATGGTGACGTATTCGTGATACGTTGACTATTCTTTCGCACCGGTGAGGTCGTCCTGTTGGACGAGGTATGCGATGAGGGTCGTCAGCGGATTTATAGCATGCCTTCTACTCTGGACGCCGCTCGTCTATGCAGGGCCGCTGCATGACGCCGCCCGGACCGGCGATCGGGAGCGGGTCGCCCAATTGATCGCGACCGGCATCGATATCGGCGCCCCGAACGAATCCGGTGAACCGCCCCTGCTCATTGCTGCGCTCGCCGGGCAGAAGGATATAGTCGAACTGCTGCTGGCAAACGGCGCCGATATCGAATGCCGCAACAAAGGCGGCCTTACCGCGCTGCACGCCGCCGCCTACGGCGGACATCTCGACGTGGTCGAGCTGCTCGTATCGAAAGGTGCGAAAGTCAATGACGATAAGAACTTCTATCACATGTCGCCGCTGCATGCTGCCGCAGAGGAAGGACAAGCCGATGTGGTAGCCTTCCTGGTGGCGCACAAGGCCGACCTGGAAGCTAAGGAGCGTAACGGCTACACGCCGTTGAGCCAGGCCGGATGGCGATCCCATTGGGATACCGTCACACTGCTGCTGAAAGCTGGAGCGGTCTGCCAGAAGGCTGATCTCGTTGGCGACTGGCTCTTTACCGAATGCACCAAGCGCCGATAGCACCACTTTCACTACCCGAAAAGGGAGGACCGATACATGTCTCGCAAACAGACAGGACCCGTCGCACTGATCCTTGCAGGCCTGGCAATCGCCTTTGCCGCGCCGGTCTGCGCCGAGGAGCCGGTCAACACCGGCTATTTCGGTGATGTCGCGATCAAGGGATACGATCCGGTGGCATATTTCACCGAAAATAGGGCAGCAAAGGGATCCGCGGCTTATTCGTATCGCTGGCTGGGTGCCGAGTGGCATTTCGCCAGCGCCGAGAATCGTGACCTGTTCATCGCCGATCCCGGCAAATACGCGCCGCAATATGGCGGCTATTGCGCAGACGGCGTTTCCTTCGGCACGGTGACCACCAATATCGATCCGAATGCCTGGCGCATCATCGATGGCAAACTCTACCTGAGCTACGATCCGGGCGCCGCCGACGGCTTCGAGAAAAAGCCGACAAAGATCGTCGACTCCAAGAAACACTGGTCGGAAGTCCAGAACACGTTAATTTCGGAAAAAATGCAAAAGGACTGGCAGCACACGCCGGCAGACTGACCTTATGGCGCCGGCGAAAAGAACATCAATGCCTGAGGGGTCACATGGACATATTGGGCGTCGAGCTGTCCGGCGTCCCTGTTCCTATAGACCTGCCCGCAGACCATGCGGTCCAGGAAATAGCCGCTGAACCTCTCGCACAGCCTGTTTCCCTTCACGTCAACCGTACCGGTAATATTGGTATTGGCGCTCCTGTAGGCGGTGTTGCCTGCCTTATCAAAATATTGGACGAAGGTCGTTCCATTCTTGTGTTTTCCGGCCCAGGTCTTTCCGTCGATTAGATCGCGCAGCGCCTTCTCGTCGAGCTGATCGGCGTCGTTCCCGACAAATCCGAAAGGCCAGGCCGGAATGCCCGCAGCCTTCAGCCCGGTCAGGTGATGTTCCAGTTCGGCTGGACGCCAGTAGTCGTAGAGATACCCATAATAGGCGAGATTGCTTTCCGGAAAGAGTTCCAGAAGCTTGGTCTTCTCCGCCGCGCTTCGCACCCGGTCGCCATCAAAGCCATAAGCCGCCGTCAGATATTCACGCGCCGGTTCGGCGTTCGGCAATGCGTCGCGCGCCGCTTCTATAAGGGGGACGGCACGCTTATTGTCTCGCACCGTGTAGAGAACGATGCCCGCCAGTAGCTGGAAGCTCGGCGATGGCGACGGATCGAGCCTGAGTGCCCGGTCGATTTCGGCAATGGCCTCGTGATAGTTTCCCGTTTGGGACAGGATCAGCGCCAGGTTACCTGCGGCTTCAGCGCTGTTCGGCTGAGCCGCCACGGCCCGGTTCGCCGACTCTCGGGCTTCCGCCTCCCTCCCATCGACCAGTTGCAGCAAGGCGAGCACGGTATGAGCGCGCGCATTGTTCGGGTCAAGCTTCAGCGCCTGCCCCGCCGCGTCATAGGCGATCTTGCGCGCCACCGCCGCCGACCAGAGAAAATTGTAATCGTTGCGCCAAACATCGACTGCGACCCGTGCGATCCCGGCATGCGCGTCGGCAAAATTCGGATCGAGGTCGATCGCCTTCTGGTAATAGGAAAGCGTCCGGCGATAGGTCTCCACGTCGCTGTAGAGCAGCCCTTCATGCTCCGCGCGCATGTAATAGTCGTAGGCCTCGAGGTTATCGCTCGGGATCTTCTCGATCTGCGTGCGTTCGCCTTCGTTGAGCTCCACCTTCAGCGCCGAAATGATCTTGCCGGTCACGTCGTCTTGAATTGCAAAGAGATCAGCATACTGCCGGTCATAGCGTTCCCCCCACATGGAGAGCCCTGTCAGCGCGTCGATCAGTTTCACATTGATCCGCAACTGCAGCCCCGCCCGCTGCAGCGTGCCTTCGAGCAGATAGTGCACACCGAGTTCCGCCGCCACATCCTCAGTCTTGCCCGTATCGCCCTTCAACGCAAAGACCGAATGCCTGGCAATGACAAAAAGCCCCGACACTTTGGAAAGTTCGGTAATCAGATCGTCCGTCAGCCCTTCGGCCAGATGATCCTGTTCTGAATCGCCGCTGACGTTGATGAAAGGAAGGACGGCGACCGAAGGCTTATCTGGCAGAGGATAGGCGAAGCGGCGGACGAACGCCGGCGCCTCAGCGATGTCCAGTCGGTGCCAGAGATAAACACCGCCGCCGGCGAGCAGAGATAGTGCGATGACCAGGACCGCGCCGCGGTGTGCACGCTTGGATAATCGCGGCAGCCGGCGGGCCGCAACCGGATCGAAAGCGACTCTGTAGACCCGGATCGGCTCGGCAATGCTCTTGACTTTCTGCCGCCCAAGCGAAACGAAACCGGCATCGATCTTCGTCTTCACCTGATCATAGGTCGTGCCGGAGATGGCGATGCCGCCGGGTTCGGCCAGCGTCTGCATGCGATCGGCAATGTTTACCCCATCGCCGTGAATATCCTCGTCCTCGACGATGATGTCGCCGAGATTAACCCCGATGCGGAACCGCAGCGTCATGGCGTCGCCGGAGGCCGGGTTCTGCCTGGCTTTCTCCCGCTGGATCGCGATCGCGCATTGCAAGGCGTCGACGACGCTATGAAACTCTACGAGCAGGCCGTCGCCCATCGTCTTGACCAGCCGGCCGTGATGTTCGGCGATCCTGGGCTCGATGAGATCATCCAGGTCGGCCTTAAAGCTACGGCGCGTCGCTTCCTCGTCGATCTGGCTCAGGCGGCTGTAGCCTGCGACGTCAGCGATCAGAATTGCTGCAAGACGGCGCTCCATGCCCCTCCCCGCTGACAGCGATGGCCCCTCCGCCGCATCTTACCGCAGGTCGACAGGCGAAGCCATTGGTCGAGGACTATCCCGCATGAGAGACATTCCATGGTTTTGCTCTTGGAGGGATCTGGACCGCCGACACCGCTATTCTCACCCGCTGATTTAGCGCCTCGAGCTTCCATTCACCGCCGATCGCTACACTGCCAGCTGGATTACGCTTATTGCATGCAGTTATTGTATGCATATTTTGATTGCAGTATGCCGCATAATCAGGCGAGCTAGGAAGTTCCGAATCTTCGCTCAGCCTGCTAACAGCCTTATACCATTCCAATCGCTGCATATTTTTCACTTTGATATTTTGGCATGGCACTTGCTTCTGTTATTGCATGCGATTATCGCATGCAATAAGGAGAGACAGAAATGCGCAATTTTTCATTTATGTCCCGCGACATCAGCCGCCGCGGTTTCCTCAAGGCTGGTGCCGCAGGTGCTGCTTTCGCAGCTAGCGGCTCCTGGTCGCCGGCGCGTGCGAGCGATCCGCAGGTCCTGAATTACCTGTCCTGGCCCGGCAATGCCGATCCCTATCTGATCGCCGACTTCGAGAAGGAGAACAACGTCAAAGTCCAGATCAAGGAATATGTCGGCGGCGACCAGATGCTCGCCGTCATCAACCAGTCGCCGCCCGGCTCGTTCGACGTCGTGCTGGCCGACGCGGAATACATGCACCTTTTGCATGAGGCGGATTTCATCGAGGAAATGGACCCGGACGATTATCCGTTCAAGGACTATTGGCCGGAATTCCAGAAGTTCCCGCTGCACTGGTTCGACGGCAAGCTCTACGGCGTGATGACCGACTTCGGCTATCTCGGCCTTTCCTACAACACCAAGGAATTTACCGCCGACGAGGTCAAGTCCTACGCGGCGATGTGGACGGAAAAGGCAAAGGGCAAAGTCGGCTTCTTCGACTGGTACCTGACCTCGATGGGCGCGATCAGCCTTTCGAACGGCAACCGCCCGCCTTTCGACATTGCCGAGGACCATTTCGGCAAGCTCAAGGAAAAGCTGTTCTCGCTGAAGCCACAGGCATCCGGCTTCTACACGATCGCCGACATATTCTCCTCGCTCACCAATGGCCGCGCTCAGCTCATCCCCGGTATCGGCGAATGGATCACGCTCGGTCTCCGTCAGAACGGCGTACCGGTCGACACGATCATTCCGGACGAAGGCGGACTGCAGTGGACGGAATCGCTGTCGATCGTCAAGGGCACGCCGAAGAAGGATCTGGCGCGCAAGTTCATCCAGTACACGACCTCGCCGGAAGGCCAGGTCAAGATGGCGACGAAGGTCGACAACAAGAAATCGATCCCCTCGATCAAAGGCTGGGAACTGCTCGCCAAGACCATGCCAAAGGAAGCAGAAATTCTGCGCCTTGAACTGAACAGGCCGAACGTCATGGACGAGTACAAGGCCAAGAAGATCGCCCTTCGCCAGCTTCCGACACAGCAGTCCATTGAGGACTGGAACGATGTCTGGAGCGAGTTCAAATCCGCCTGATCGGAGAAGGGAACGCTTCAAGATGCATTCAAATCCAACCCAAGCGAAGGTGGTCGCGGTGTCAGGCGGGGATGCAAGCCTTGCCCGGCGCACGGCCGGTTCGCCTGCGGCGGTGCCCGTCATCCTGGGCGTTCCCGTCATCGCCTGGCAGGCCGTGTTCTTCGCGGCCCCGCTCGCTTTCCTTGTAGTCGTCACCTTCTGGACGGTGCGATCGTTCAAGCTGCAGCCGGCCTTTTCCTTCGACAACTGGCAGAAGGTGCTTTCGTCCACACCCTTCCAGAGAGCTCTGGTCTATACGGCCGAGGTATCGGCGCTTTGCGCCGTGCTGACGCTGGTGGTCGCGCTGCCCGTCGCCTATACGATCGCCTATCGCTTGTCCCGCCGGCTCAGGGACCTTGCGGTCGCGGCGCTCGTCGTCCCGGTTTTCTCGAGCTATCTGCTGCGCATCTATGCCTGGCAGATCGTGCTCAGCCCCGGAGGCATCGTCAACAGCCTGACTCGGCTTGTTTTCGGCATCGAGCTGCCTCTGCTCGGCGGACAGTTCTCGCTGCAGATCGGCCTCCTCACCGCGACCCTGCCGGTTGCGGTTCTCATCCTCGTCCTCGCCTTTTCCGGTGTCGACCGGACCCTGATCGAGGCGGCCGCCAATCTTGGATGTCGCCGTGTCCGGGTCATCTGGCATGTCCTGCTGCCAGCGATCCGCAATGCCGTGCTCATGGCGGCCTCGACAGCCTTTCTCATGTCCTTTGGCGATTACATCAGCCCGGTCTTTCTGACAGGCAGCAAGCCACCGACCCTTTCGATCCTGATCGTCGATACCGTCAAATCCGGATCGCAATGGCCGCGCGCCTCGGTGATCGGCGTCAGCATGCTGGCGATCCTCGTTGTCGTTCTCCTTACCCTCAACTGGTTCGGACGAGAACGGCGCAACCGGAAAGGAGCCCGCTGATGCCGGCCAGATCCACGACCCTGCTATCGCGCGGCGCGCAGTATGTTTTCCTGGCTGTGTTCTTCGCTTTCATCGCCACGCCGATGCTGGTGATCATCATCTTCTCGTTCGACCACAACCGTTTCCCGACCATTCCCTGGGGTGGCTTCAGCCTCGAATGGCATCGCGCGGCTTTAGAAGACGGAATGATCCGGTCGGCCTTTTTCAACAGCCTGACGGTTGCCGTATCGACCGCCATGCTGTCCACGCTTCTCGGCTTCGCAGCCGCCTATCTCGATTATCGCTACGTCTTTCGCGGCAAGGCGTTGTTCGGCCTGCTGGTCGCAATACCGCCGGCCGTGCCGGCCAGCATCCTCGGCATGGCCATGCTTGCTTTTCTGTCGCGCCTCGGCCTGTTCGGCAGCACGACGGCGATCGTCGCGTGCCATGTGGCGATTGCCACGTCGTTCTCGATGGCGATCGTGCGGCTGAAGCTTCAGGACTTTCCACGCGATCTGGAGCCCGCGGCCTGGAACCTCGGCGCCTCGCCCTTTGTAACGCTGTTTCGCGTCGTCGTGCCGTTCTGCAAGCCGGCGCTGATCGCATCTTTCTTTCTGACGGCCGCCGTTTCGTTCGACGAATTCCTGATCGCCTGGTTCGTGGGTGGGACGGTCGAGACCTTGCCCGTGCGCATCCTCAATCTCCTGCAGGGTCAAGTTAATCCCAAGATCAATGCCATCGGCACGATCGTTCTCCTCATCAGCATCACGCTGGTGCTGATCGCCCAACGCTTCGTCGGTGTCCGTCCGGGTCGCCGCGCCAATAATGAAGGATGATGCCATGACGGATGCCTTCGTATCCCTGAAAAAGCTCGACATGCGGTATCCCGGCCATCATGCCGTGCGGGGCATCGACCTCGATATCCGGTCTGGCGAGTTCATCGCCCTGATGGGACCCTCCGGCTGCGGCAAGTCCACGACACTGCGGCTGATCGCCGGCCTCGAAGAGCCGACCTCAGGCGAAATCTCCATCGGCGGCAGGCCGATGAACGGGGTTCCGGCCTTCCAGCGCGAGACACCGATGGTCTGGCAGAGCCTCGCGCTTTTTCCGTTCCTGAACGTCGTCGAGAATGTCGAGTTTCCGCTGCGCATGAAGAAGCTCGGCCCGATCGAGCGGCGCAAGCGCGCTATGGAATGGCTGGATCGCATGGGGCTTTCGGCCATGGCCGAGCGCGATATCAGTCAGCTTTCCGGTGGCCAGCGCCAGCGCGTGGCGATCGCTCGTGCACTGGTAACCCAGCCGCCGGTCCTTCTGCTCGACGAGCCGCTCTCGGCGCTCGATGCACATCTCAGGGTCAGAATGCAGACGGAACTTTCGCGGCTGCACAAAGAACTCGGCATCACCTTCATCTACGTCACGCACGCGCAATCGGAGGCTTTTGCGCTCGCCGACCGCATCGTGCTGATGAGCGACGGCCTGATCCAGCAGTCGGGCCGGCCGCAGGACGTCTATCGTGAGCCGGCCAATGCCTTCGTTGCCGAGTTCATGGGAATGAACAATATTCTAACCGGGACCGTCGCGAGCCGCAGCGGCGATCGCGGCGCAATCGAGACGGGCGCGGGGTGTTTCGAAGTGCCCGCCGTGGCGCTGCCCGCCGCCGGCCCGGCAAGTTTTGTTATCGCAGCAGACCGGATCGCGCTGCAAAACAAGGCGCTCCCGGACATCGTCAATCAGATTAGGGGCAATGTCATCGGCATCGAGTTCTTCGGCTCCACCCAGACCGTCTTCGTCGAAGCGGAGGGCTCGGAATTCCGCGTGCAGAAACAGCAGCACGAACTCGATGCCCTCGACCTCGCTCCCGGTCGCGAAGTTTTTCTTACCTGGCAACCCGGCCATGCCTGGGTTTTGCCGCAGCATGCATGAACAGCAAGGAGGAAATGCCTGATGAGTTATCGCGAGGAATTCATGAAACGGGCGGTGGACATATCGCGCCGCGCCCTGAGTGAACCGGGAACCGAACCCTTCGGCGCAGTTGTCGTCAAAGATGGCAAAATCGTCGGCGAAGGTCTCAACCACTCGCTCGCTCATTTCGACCCGACCTCCCATGGCGAGATCGAAGCGATCAAGGATGCATGCCGGACGCTGAAATCCGTCGATCTGACCGGCGCGGACATGTACACCTCCTGCGAGCCGTGCGCAATGTGCGTAGCAACGATGGAAGTTGCAGGCATTTCGCGGTTGTTCTACGCATCGTCCATGGCGCAGGCCGGAAAGGCATTCGAGAAGCTCACGAAGACCGAGCGCCATCCGATCGACGTCGACAAGGTACGTGCCGCCTCGGGTGCCCTGATCGACGATCGCGACATGCCGTCCGAACAGCATCTCGAGGAAGAAGCCACAGGCATCCTCCAAGCCTGGGCAAGAATGAAGAAGGGTCAGTGAAATGAAGCATGCGCAGAGCGGTGCAACGTCGCGGTCGGTCAACGACCCGACCGCAAAAGGCAAAGGCCCGCCGACCATTGAGGACATGACGATGAAGCCCGCGCCCGCGTCACGGACGGAAGCCGTTCAGGAGGCGCTCAGGCAGGCGATCATCGAGCAGAAGCTGAGGCCCGGCGCAAGACTTCCGGAAGACGCGCTCGGGGAAACCTTCGGCACCAGCCGCACCATTGCAAGGGAGGCGCTCGGCCGCCTCGCGGTGGAAGGACTGGTCGATTTGAAACCGAATAAGGGCGCATTCGTCGCCAACCCGACGCTCGAGGAAGGGCGGGATATATTTATGGTCCGCCGAGGGCTGGAGCAAACGGTCACCGGCCTTCTGGCCGGCAGACTGAAAGCCGAGCAGATCACGCAGCTGAAAGCCTTCAACGAGAAGGAGCGCAGCGTTTCAGGCGTAGACGAGAGGGAGTCGATCCGTCTCGCGGGCGAATTCCACCTCCTGCTGGCACGGATGACCGGCAATCAGCTTCTGATCCGCTACGTCACCGAGGTCGTCTCGCGTTGTTCGCTCATCCTAGCCATGTATGGACGGCCGCATTCGGCCGATTGCGGCGTTGACGAACACGCCGAGATCATCGCGGCGCTGGAGTGTGGCGATGCGCCGAAAGCATCGCAGCTGATGGACCATCATCTCGAATCTGTCGCGGGCCGTGCCATGCTCGAAGCTCGGGCGGAGCACGATATCCGCGAGCTCCTGGCACCCTACGCCGCGCGCGTCAAAGGAATGACGGAATGAATATGAATGCACGGGCGCCGGACGACGCGGCCCGCACAAGCTTCGACTTCACCATGCTGTCCGCGCGCGAGCGGTACAAGCTGATGATCGGCTCGATCATCCCGCGTCCGATCGCGCTCGTGACGACGGTCGACGAAGAGGGCCGGTTCAACGCCGCGCCCTTCAGCTTCTTCAACTGCCTGTCGGCCGACCCGCCAATTCTTGCGATCGGCGTCGAAAACAATCCCGACATGTCGTTCAAAGACACCGGTCACAACATCCGCATGACCGAGGTCTTCACCGTCAACATCGTCTCCGTTGCAATCGCCGAGGCGATGCATGTCTGCGGCGCGAAATTTCCGCGGGGGGTGGACGAATTGAAGGAAGCGGGCCTGACAGCGATGCCAGGCAGCAAAGTTGCCTCCCCTTACATTCTGGAGGCTCCGGCCGCCTTCGAGTGCCGGCGGCACGTGACGCTGGAACTGGGAAAATCCCGGCAGATCATCCTGGGTGAAATCTTGTTCGCGCATTATGCCGAAGGCATTGTGGATGAGAGGCTGCATATCGATCCGGCCGGGATTGACGCAATCGCCAGGCTCGGAGGCGATACCTGCTCTACCATTCGCGATCGCTTCGAGATGCTGACCCCGAAGCTCTGACGATGTTGAACATTCTACCGAGTTCCCGGACTCGGTAGACCTGTTGCGCCCGGGAAGAGGTGAGGTCTTGGCTGCAAATTGGGAAAGACCATGTCGGCGGGGACGGCAGGAGGTTTTTAACCACGCCCCTTAATCGCGCTTACACGATCACGTGATAATTCATGTGATGCAGCGCCTTGCGGACATGATGTCTCCTGCAGTCCCCTCCGACATGGTCTTTCACATTCACATCTCGGACCTCTCATGTCGCTCCATCTCGCGGCTGGGCATGTGCGCGCTCAGACCTCTTCCGTATTTGCGGTAACTGCCTGCTTTCTTGCCGTTGCCCTCTTGCTGACAAGCCTGGTGGCGCATGTTGTTGCCACCATGACGCGCTCGATGAATGATATCGATGATGCCCGGGCCGGCCGCGCGGCCGAAGCCGGCATTTCAGCGTTGGTGTCGCGTCTGAGCGCGACCATCAGAGATAACGCCGTATGGGACGATGCCTACAAGGCCATCGGCGCCGAGACTGCTGCTGACTGGGCTTATGCAAACTGGGGTAAGGTCAGCGCGAACTATCCGCTGTATGATGGCGCGATCGTAATCGGCCCGGACGGCGCGTCGCTTTCCGCCTATATCAAAGGCAAGCCGATCCAGCCCGGAGATCTTTTCGGCCACGCGTTCGACCGTCAAATCGAAATCGCCGCCGGCCCGGGCCAGGATCCGATCGTCAATTTCGTGAAGACGGAAAACGGCATTACGCTCGTGGCATCACAGGCCATCCAACCGTACACGCCCGGCGCCGTGCTTCCGAAGCTAAGCGTGCTGAGCTTCACCAAGGACCTGACGTCTGACGTCCTGGACACGCTATCGGACGAACACGAGCTCGAAGGATTGCGCCTTGCGTTCGCGCCCGAACAAGGCCTCCTCAACTGGGCGATCAAGGATATCAATGGCGCGGCGATCGCTTATCTCGTTTGGCCCGGCAAGGCGCCGGGAACTGCGGCGCTGTCCAAGGTTTCTCCTTACATCGTGATGGCACTCATCATTCTTGTCCTTTTCCTCGGCGGCGTTCTTTTGGCCGGCACGTCTGAAGCCCGGCGCCTGCGTCAGCTCGCGCAAACTGCCCACTTCGAAGCCAGCCATGATAGTCTGAGCGGCTTGCTTAACAGACACGGGCTTCTTAACGCGCTGGATAGCATGAACGCATCGGTCGCAGCGCCGCTGTCGCTCTATCTGATCGATCTCGATGGCTTCAAAGCGGTCAACGATGCCTGGGGGCATGCCGTCGGGGACGATTTGATCCGCATGATCGCGCAGGCGCTACCGACCTGCCATCCCGAAATTCTCGCCGCCGCAAGGCTTGGTGGCGATGAATTCGCGCTGGTGCAGGTTGGGCATGCAACGTGCGGCGAGGTGGAAAAAGCCATCCTCGCGCTGTTTGCGGAACCCTTCAAGATCGATGGGCGGACAATCGAGGCGGACGCCAGTATCGGAGCGGCGATCCGTGCGGGAAACGTAGCATCCCTTGAGCTTCTGCGCAGAGCCGACATGGCACTTTATCGCGCCAAGGAAAACGGCAAGGGTCATGCGGTCGAATACAATCTCGGGCTCGATCAGGATCGTCAGCGGATCGCCGAAATGGAAGGCATGTTGAGGCAGGCCATCGACAGCGGCGCAATCGAACCCGTCTTCCAGCCTTTGGTCTCGGCGGCAACAGGCATGACCACCGGTCTCGAAGCTCTCGCGCGCTGGCGTAGTCCGGCTGGAAGCGTCAGCCCCGAAATATTCATCCCGCTTGCGGAAAAATCCGGCCTGATCGATGCCCTTGGCATCCATATGCTCCGAACCTCCATCGCTTGCGCCAAAAACTGGAGCGGCCTGACGCTTTCGGTCAACGTATCGCCAATTCAGCTATGTAATCCGGATTTCGGTACCCAGGTGATCGCTGTCCTGCAGGACTTTGCTTTCGACCCGGCCCGTCTCACCTTGGAGATCACGGAGAGTGTCCTCATTACCAATCCGGATCAGGCGCGGCGCTCGATCAATCAGCTCAAGAGCATCGGCATCCGCTTTGCGCTTGACGACTTCGGATGTGGTTATGCCAGCATCGGCGCATTGCGGCAATTTGGGTTCGACCGCATGAAGATTGACCGCTCGCTGGTATCCAGCGTGGAAGACGGGGGAAATGGCGTTGACGTTCTTCGTGCAACAATCTCCCTTGCAACGGCGCTCGGGATTCCGGTGACTGCGGAAGGTATCGAAACCGCCAATCAAGCAGCGATACTACGCGCCGCCGGCTGCGATCAGCTTCAAGGATATATGGTCGGCAAGCCAGTCCCAGCAGATGAAATCTCACGAAGACTGTTTCGCAAGGATCAGTCATGGGAACATGCGAGCGTCGAACCTAACCGATCTGTCGCGCGCGGGTGATGATAAGAGTTCCAACGCGCGGACGCCCAGACAACCGAGCCATCTCCTTCCATCGCCAGAGGGACACAAGGCTCTCCATTCGAAAGCGAAGCAATCAAAGCAATCGATTGAGGTCCCTGGTTGCGCAAAGTTTGAGTTGACCATCTTTGATGGCGAGGCGACACTTGCAACCCACGGCAAGGCAGGAGGAAAAGCGATGGACGAGCCAGACCGCTGGCGCCATATGGCAAGCGCGCCGAAAGACGGCAGTCGGATTCTTGTCACGATCCGCTCGTCCGAACAGGGGCCGGCAGAAGTTGACCTCGCATATTGGTCGAACGGCGATCAGTTCGGTGCGGAAGGCTGGCGCGCCTCTGATTCCTCGCCCGGCCGCATCGTCGAATATGCCGAGCCGGAATTGAAGTGCTGGATGCCGATGCCCTCGGCCAATCTCAACCGCACCTCGATGCCCTCACCCTGGGAAGGTGATGACGCCCAGCAGCTCGACGGGTCAGGGATTTAGGAACTCGCTACAGCAAGTCATGCGTTGTAACCGCTCACCGGCTCGCCTCGTCGCTATCCGCATAAGCTTCGACGGCGGACTCGAATTCGGCAAGCAAAGCGTCGGACATGGTCTCGATCGTGCCGACTGCCCGGGCATCGGACTGGCGCATGAGGCGTTCATAATCCTTGATGTTGAGCAGCACGAGCCGAGGCTTATTGCGCTGTGTGATCGTGACGGGATGACGAAGCGCCTCGGCGATGATGTCGCCGGATTTGCGCGACAGATCGCTCGTCGTATAAGAACTGATTTGACGTGCCAAGGGATGTTCTCCGCGATCGTGTTGGGTGACCGCAAATATGATCTCTCGTGAGGAGGAAATCCAGCAATTACAGCAATGCTGTAATTGCTGTAAAAAGACGCCGCATCGCCGAACGGTTGTCGATCTCTACCTACAGCTTGCAAAACAAGCGTCGAAATTCAGATCTAACTAATACAAACTTGCCGCTCTGCCTCGCATCGGCCGTAGAGTGACCTCAGTTTGGTCCGTTGGGCATTCGACATGCTCTGGGAAAAATCGCTCAATGCCCAAAACATAGCGATCCGTTCCAGCTGCGTCGGGTTAATCATTCCGCATCGAAACAAGCTGACCAGCGCGGCGGCAAAACCCTCGCGGCTGTATTGAGTGTCGTCGAACCAGCTCTGCCGCGTCACCAAGTCAAATACTCGCTTTATGACTTCAAGCTCGCTTTGCGACAAATCGCCTTGTGCGAGACGTTTCAAGCTTTCCATGATCCTCTCCACCGCGAGACTGCTGGCAACCTCACGTAAGCTTGGCATGAGCAGAGACTGCTAAATGCCGGCTGAGTTCTCCTAAGTTTTCTCCGCCGTTGAGCGTGCCCCCAGAATTTACGGAATGGGCCAGCGCACTCGGCGGTGTGAAGCAGTTGGGTTTCTGCGCCGACAGGCCCGATAGATGATTGTCTTTGCAGGCATGATCGGGGTCATTTCACGATGCCTGTTCACAGCCAAAATCAGAGCCAGTTCAACGAACGGCAGATACCGCAGGCAATCGCGAGCCATGCAACAATAATTGCTCCAAACATCATAAACGCGACCCTCATATTCCCCTGAGGTTCCTTGAAATCCGCAGCGATGCCCCCCAGGTCGGCAGAGCTTATTTTTCTCGCGGGCCATCCCACCCTGGTCAGTATTCTTCTAAGCAAGCCGGCTCTCTTGACGTTTTCGTGTGTCAGCGCGGTATCAATCAAAGACATTGGAAAGACGAGAGCTTGCTGGAGCAATTCCGTTTTTCACGGAGTCCCCGAACCGCTCTATCTCTTTGTTGTCTAGCAATGACCATGCGTATCGCCGACAAGCCCGTTCAGATGCGCGCTGGCGAGCATCGGGAACTCGGCCTCTAAAATCGAAAGAAGGGAGGCTTGCGCTGCCTTTATAAGGAACACGGCCTGCGGCGCATTGAGATCACTCGCGACCCCGCTGGCATACTGCATCATTTTTACAAGCGCCAAGATCTCGCCCGGACGTTCCTGTTCCCCAAAATCACTCACTGTCAAAGCCCCGCCAAAATGATCTGATGGAGCGAGATTGGCATATTTCGATTGACGAGGGGCGTTGCAAAAGCGTTGCACACGCAAAGACTGTATCTACAAGAAACTACATGCGGTAAAATTGTGGGAAGAGCTCGCGCCACAGCGGTGTCGCGTTGAAAGACCAATCCCCCGTGTGTGCCTGCAACGGCGCTTCGGCAAGCGCGCGCATAAGCTCGATCGCATCCTGACGTTTCTGGTCGGTCCACGCTTTTGCGGCAAGTGCCCTTACCTGTTCTGTGTCCATATCGGCGGCTTCGGCAACGCGCTTCCAGGTCCGATCCTTGAAAAATACACTTTGGGCAGCCTGGGAGAGCTGCAGAGCCTCTTGTCTGCCGATAATAGCTTGGTCAATTGCGGTCTCGATTGTCGCATCGACATTGACCAATGGCACCGACAAGGCGGGATAGCCCAATTCCGCTGGGCCATGGAGGAGAGCAACGTCCGCATCCTCCTCACGGCGCCCGGAAGCATAGTCTTCGAAAATCCGGCCAACACCGACCATGCCGTAAGCCTGGCACTCCACCGCGCGAAGCGCTCCCATGCTGGCTGCCCCAAACACCGGAACACCTCGCGATAGGGCGAAGAGCAACTCCTTGTGCCAGACCGGCGCGACGAACTCGAACTGCCCGTCGATAAGGCCGATAGCGGCCGCACCATCCTCAAGGGCTCTCACAACGTCGCCCTGGCATGCCGGCGGTCGTATGACCATCGTGCTGTCAGCATGCACCTTGGCATCGGGCAGGCTCGGGCCTACGAAGATCACTTTCACGGAAACCCCTTTGACAGTGCGCGGCTGCCGAAACGAATTCGGCGATCCCCATCCGGATGCTCGAGCTGCGGCGCGAAAACCTTCACGACCGATGCCGGCAGCCATTCTGGTGCGAGCTCGATTGCATAAAGCTGGTCGATACCGCATCCCGACAGCGTTTTGACAAGATGGGCGAGCGCGCCTTGCGCAGACCCGGCCGGTATCGTCGGCAGATCGTTCAGGTTCGTCGTGCATCGAACCCGAAACGACCGCAGGTGGGCGGGGTCGGCGCGGTGTGAAAACAGTTCCGGCACAAGATCGTCCCTGGCACCGGCGATGAACGTCATCCGAGATTGCACGGCCTCGGAAATCGCCCGGGCAGCGGCCACATCGGGAGACAAGGATGCGCCTGCCCCCATGGTCAAGTCGACATATCTGAGCGCGCCGTCATCCCCTTTCGGCCGCAGCAACGCGACGACGGAGGCAACGGCTAGATCACTCGTCACATCGAAAAGGGCGAGATCGAAGTCCGCCGAGAAAATCTTCTCCAGCATCTCGCGAATAACATCGTCTTCGATGCTGTGCGGATCTATCCGGCGTGCATACCGATACGCCGGCTCGCCAACATTCCAGAGGGCACAAGCATCCCGCTCTATCCGCTCCAGCAGCCCGTGCAGGACGGCCTCGTGCCAATTGTTCCCCGAGGCCAGTCCGTCCGATGAGACCCAAAAGCGTGGACTGACATGCGTTCGGTCAAGATGAATGGCCTCGAAAGGGACGAATATGGAGGCGTTCTTCGCCAGATCGCGGGCTTGAGACCATCTGATCCGTTCAGTGGTCTCTACCGGTTGCGCGCCCATCGCCAGCAGGTCATCCAGGCAATCCATCGGATGGTCGCTTGCGGCAAGCTCATCTTGACTTGCCGTCAACGTTGAACAGTAGGGCTGGGTCGCGACCGATCGCTCGACCGCTTCCATCACCGCGGATGTCTTCGCGGAGATATCGTCAAGACCTTTGCCCTGAGCAATAACGATCGCCCTTGAATTCGGAGCATAGGCACACCAAACGGGAATGCCTATTCGATCGAGGTCGGTCTGGCGGCCGACACGGGTTATGCCAAGCCGGCCCAGATAGGGCCAGACCCTCGAAAGCGTTTCTTCAGGAGGGCACGCTCTAAAGCTGTTTGACACCGATCAATAAGCGCCTAACCCTCATAAAGGCCTGAGGCTGCGGAGCTTGCCGACCTTAACGCCACGGCGAAGTCGACATCTTTCTCCACTCTGACCCCTTTGGCCCGCCAGGATTCAGCCTTCGCCAGATCACCCGACAGCCGCCGCGTGTATCGAACGGCAGTCCCTTTTTCGAGGTCAACCAGCCAGAGCCCTTTTTCGCCTTTAATCCCAATCAGAACTGCACCTGCCATAATTTCTTCCTTTTAAAAGCCGGCCTTCAACAGGCCCTCCCTGTAATGCTCTGTCTGCCACTTTTCCTTGTTTGGAATCATGGACAGCCATGCCTCAAGATCGAAATTCGGGTTGTCGCGCAAAGCGCGCAGTCGATAGATCTTCGCCTTGGCAAGATCCCCCTGCATTGCCCAGCTTGCCGCCGCGAGCCTGCTTGCTGGCCCCGGATCTCTCATCCTGTCCAGATATGCCAATGCTTCTGCATATTCCCCAAGGAAATAGCTGGCTCCTGCCGCAGTCCAATAATAATAGTCCGGGGCAAGCGGATTGAGATCAAGCGCGGTTGCAACCTTCGCCAATGCCGCTTTCGGATTGGCGCCATGGGTGAGACTGTCGGCGTGGCTGCAAATCACATCCGCATAATGCGGGCTGAGGTCCTCGGCATTCGACAAGGCCTCGAGGCTGCCGTCGATATTCCCTCGATA
Source organism: Rhizobium sp. KNZ2-6A (assembly GCF_056755475.1). NCBI lineage: Bacteria > Pseudomonadati > Pseudomonadota > Alphaproteobacteria > Hyphomicrobiales > Rhizobiaceae > Rhizobium > Rhizobium sp. KNZ2-6A. The sequence goes on from NZ_JBNDIC010000002.1 coordinate 59,692, forward strand.
GAGCCGGGCAACGCCGATTTCCTTGAAGCCTCCGGCGAACTGGCTGTCATCACGGATTGCGTCCGCCGCCATTTTCTCCGCTTGATGCAAGAGATCGCCATCGCCGCGAGCCGTCAGAACCCATTCCATCGTCAATGTTCTTGCAATGCCTGCAAGTGCCGCCGCAAAACCCCGCTCGTGTTCGAGCGCCTGCTTGAAATGCTTGCGCGCGCGGCGGACATTCTGAAGGCCCAAGCGGGACAGGCATTGCACGCCCTCGAGATAGGCAAAATAGGCCTCAGGCTTGCAGCTGAAGTCGGAAACTATGTGGTGGAAGGCGCCAACACGCTCGATGATGGAATTCTGGATGGCCGTGGCGATCGCGTTGCGATGTTCCGTTATGGCCGCGCTATCCAGCTGGACGCGCGTTGCCCAGACGATTTCATCCCGCGGCATGAAAATCAGCTGCGCGAAAAGGCTGTCGCCGGTCCTCTTCGTATCAAGCGCATAGACCACATTATGTTGCTTGAGGAGTCCAGCCTTGTCGTTTGAGGAGCGGATCTGTTCGGCGGTATAGGGAGCGACGACGGAGACGCTTCGGTCAATGCAAAGACTGATCGTCAAGTCTTCGATAACGGCATTGGCGACAGATCCGGCTCGCTCCGAATCCTCCAGCGTCTCAGGCGGAAGCAGCGCGATACGCGGCACTAGGTTCTCGGCGGCAGCCGGAATCATATCTTGAGCCGGATGGCTTGAATTCGGATCTTTCGTTCCGCCAATCAACTGACTGTAAGACGTGATTTTCTCGCCGAGCGCCACCCTGACCTCTTCATCGGTCTGGTCCCAGTCCAGCAGAAGCACGGCCGCACGCTTCAGTTCGCCGCGATTTTGGGACCAGGAGGGTTGGCTTATTGTTTTGAAGAATTCCGCCCGCAGCTCCCCTGCGAGCCGTGCCCGGACATCGCGCACCCAGACAGCCAGGGATCCGGCGCCGCTGCCGTAAGCGGGCAGAAAATTCTTGGCAACGGCGTCGGCGAGCGCGCTGAGCCTGGCAAGGCCGGACGTATTTTCGGCAGTATCCAGATCGCACCGCACTGCATCGAAGTTCAATGCGAGGCTCGTCACGGTACCGCTGATCAGCGGCCTGGATGATTTGGACGTCGCAGTCGCCAAACGCAAAAGCGTCGACCTCAAATTGGCGCCGGCGGCCTGAAGATTACCGGGCCAGAGAAAAGCCGCGAGATCCTTCCGTGGCATCGATCGCCGACAATCATAGAGATAGGCAAGCATGAGCAGCGCCTGTTTTGGCACATTCATGCGATCACCCTTCTCATCATAAAGAGCGCAACTGCCGAGTGTCGTTAAATGAAATGTCATCTTGCCAGATCAGCGCTCGTTGTCAGGTTCGGTTGAATGCACAAAAGCGAGGACCCTAGCCCGCAACCGCTTGTCTTCAAGCGCTGATAAAGCTGTCTGCAAAGCGGCCTCATGATGTCTAGTAAATTGAAAATCAGCTAGTCGCTCCGTGGAAGGAAGGTCGTCAGACGTGCTTCTGAAGAAAAACATGACCGGAACACCGAGGATTTCAGAAATGCGCAGAAGGCGACCAGCACCGATTGTTTCGGTGCCGCATTCGTATGTCTCAAGCTGCTGCGGGCTTATGCAAAGCTTTTCGGCCAATACGCCCTGCGCAATTGACAATTCTTCCCGGCGCAGTCGAATGCGTGATCCAACGTCCACATCGAGCGCATCCGGCCTTTTGTCCATCAAGAAACCGTCAGAAGAGAAACCGCTTTTATGTTCGCAGCTTTTAGTGAAATTCACAACCTTCCAGCAGAGTATTCAAAGTCGACTTTGCACTGTGTTAAAAGGTTTCCAATTGCTATTTGAAAAGCCAGTAAAATCCCTGATTAAGATGATTGATAGCACGGCGACACGCGACAGGTACCGATAAAAATAGTTTTGAGGCCGCAAAGCGTGTCTGTGAGCGCCCAGCACTACTTTGGCGGATTCGAATTCCCGGATGGCTGCCCAATTCGGGCGACGATCAAGCCTCGAACGGCGGGCAATGTCGGCAGAGATGTGCCGCCATGCCCGTTGCTTGCTCACCTTAGGTGCAGCCCCCTAAATCGTCCATCGCTAAAGTAAATCTGCGAATCGGATTTTCTGACCATCTAGGTAGCCATGCTCATAGGCTTTGGCCTGTTCGCTGCCGGCGGGATAGGGGTTCTCTGTGTTTTCCGCCTCACGCTTTCCGGCTTTGATTCCCTGTTCATACGCCTCTTTCTCGCTTTCTGAAGCGGCAAGGGGAGGCAATTGCTGGGGGTAATATTGTATGGGGTTTGGCAACCCAAATCCGGGCGGGCAGACCGCTGCAGTCATTGGCTTTTGCGGGCACATGATGAATTCCTCCTGATACTGAAACGCCATTTGCGATGGACAGTTCCTCAAGGCTGCCGAACAGCCGCGTCATCATTTTGCGTGACAGCCTGCGGGCGAACCCTCCGACGCCATGTCCAACACTGGCATCATGAAACTTTTTGATTTTTTAGCCGTTCTCGTGCTTATGACCGACGCTAAATCCAAACAGAAATCGGTCGATGGCACCAAACCGCATGGTGCCAAGAGGTCGCGCCAACGCAAGGCATCGACTGTCGAGGTCGAGCCCCCGCCAAGTTTCGTTGAATCCGATCCGGAGTTGACACCCGAAGAAGCAGAGCAGGCGCGCAAACGGTATTTGCTGAGGCGCTTCTGGATCAGCGCGCGCGGTTATTGGGGCCACGGCGGCGATGGACCGGCATGGCCGTGTTCAATCGGCCTATTGATCTTGATCGGCACCAATGTCTGCTTCCAGTATGGGATCAACATCTGGAATCGCGCTATTTTTGACGCCATTGAGCAACGCAATGCCCATATCGTATATTTTCTAAGTGCTATATTCCTGCCCCTCGTGCTCGGGAGTGTGGCTCTTGTCGTTGTCCAAGTCTCGTTGCGCATGGCAATTCAGCGCCGCTGGCGTTCCTGGCTTACCACTGCGCTCATCGCGCGCTGGCTGGCAAACGGCCGTTACTATCAGTTGAACCTCATCGGTGGCGACCATAAGAACCCGGAGGCGCGCATCGCGGAGGATTTGCGGATTGCCACGGAAGCGCCGGTAGATTTCATCGCTGGTGTCATTTCCGCCTTTCTGTCGGCCTCGACCTTCATCGTGGTGCTCTGGACGATCGGCGGCGCCCTGACCCTGGAGATTGCCGGTTCGACAATCACCATTCCCGGCTTCCTCGTCATCACCGCGGTGCTCTATGCCGCGATCACCTCCAGCTCGATGGCGGTCATCGGCCGCCATTTCGTTCATGTCTCCGAAATCAAAAATCAGGCGGAAGCCGAATTTCGCTACACGCTGACGCATGTGCGCGAAAACGGCGAGAGCATCGCATTGCTCGGCGGCGAAGAGGAGGAGCGGAACGACCTCGACAAGACGTTCGCCAACGTGCTCAGGCAATGGGCGCTCCTTGCGCACCAACATATGCGCACGACGCTTGTGTCGCAGGGATCGAGCCTGTTTGCACCCGTTGTGCCGATTTTGCTTTGCGCGCCTAAATTTCTCGAAGGCAGCATGACGCTCGGACAGGTCATGCAGGCAGCTTCTGCCTTCGCCATCGTTCAAAGCGCATTCGGATGGCTGGTCGACAATTACCCCCGGCTCGCCGATTGGAACGCTTGCGCGCGGCGCGTTGCTTCGCTGATGATGTCGCTCGACGGGCTTGAGCGCGCGGAAAAGAGCGACACGCTGGGCCGCATCAAGCATGGTGACGCCGAAGGCGATGCCATGCTCAGCCTGAACGATCTCTCCGTGTCGTTGGATGATGGCACCGCCGTGGTCAAGGAAACCCAGGTCGTGATCGAACCCGGAGAGCGGGTGCTCGTCGCCGGAGAATCCGGCACGGGAAAGAGCACGCTGGTGCGGGCCATCGCAGGTCTTTGGCCGTGGGGTGGCGGCAGCGTCAATTTCCACACCGACAGACGATTGTTCATGTTGCCGCAACGGCCTTACATTCCTTCCGGGACACTTCGCCGGGCAGTCGCCTATCCCCGGGCCGCTGACAGCTGGACGCTGGATGAAATCAAGGCGGCCCTCGACAAGGTGGCGCTCGATTATCTGAACGACAAGATCGAGGAAGATGCCCCATGGGACCAGACATTGTCGGGCGGTGAAAAGCAGCGGCTCGCATTTGCGCGTCTCCTGCTGCATGATCCCGATATCATCGTGCTCGATGAAGCAACCTCAGCACTCGATGAGAAGAGCCAGGACAAGATGATGGAGATGGTGATCCATGAATTGCCGAAGATCACCATCATAAGCGTGGCGCATCGCGCCGAGCTGGAAGCCTTCCATAGCCGCAAGATCACCCTGGAGCGACGCGCGGGTGGCGCGAAGCTTGTCAGTGACATTGATCTCGTCCAGCGCGGGGGGAAACGGAATCTATTTTTGCATCTCCTGAAAGACCGGCGTTCTCTACCGAAACACAGCGTGACGCAGAATAAAGCGCCACGGCGCCAGAATAGAAATTGATGTCGGCCTAGCAGGGTTTTGGAAGCGCTTGGAAAGCCCTTGTGAGACGTCGTGTCTCGGGGTTCGGGACAAGAGCAGTTCATCGGCGAGATTCTACCAACCAAACAGCAGTGCTGCTCCGCTTTGCCCGTCGCCGTTCTGCACGACTTGCGTGTCGGTATTCCTTCCAAACTGGAAGATGCCATAGGAGTTGTCATTGCCATTCTGCCGCAGGGTCGCGGAATGGCCATTGCCTTCCTGGCGCACGATACCGAGATTGTCTCGTCCGTTCTGCCCGATGCCGGCAAGATTGTTTCGGCCGAGCTGACGAATGTGAGCGCCCCCACGCAGCCCGTTGTAGAGCGAATAGGCCCGCAAACCGAAGTCCACCACCTCGGCATCCTGCGTCGTCCGAGGCGAAAGGTAAAATGCGATCGAGCCGCCAGCCATGGCAGAATTTGCCTGCGCCGAAACGCCAAGCAAGACAGCGATGGTGGCGATTCCTAGAGTGTTGGCGAGCTTGCTATTCATGATTGCCTCTCCTGATCCGGCTTTCGTCAGCCGATGCGCCACTCTGGCAAAACCAAGCTGAACCAGGTCAGAAGACGTTGTTCAGCAGCCATTTAACTCCGCGGATAAAGGAAGAAGGAAGGAGCCAAAGCCATCCACGGGCTTGGGTTTCGATGGCAGCAACCAGACAAAAAGAGCCGTTCAGCGGTTCAGGAAATCGCTGAATGGCTCTATCGTTTGTTCTCGCGCAATTCCGGACGGGAAAGCCGCTTACGCACCTTTCCTAGAATATCTTTTAGAACGTGCCTGCCACCTGTTTGGTGCAGCTGACGTTCGCGCCATCCGCCGTCACCTTGAGCTTCACATCGTAAAGGGCACCGCCCGCACTGACACTTATTCGACCGAGCGACGTCGTGCGGCCAGCCATCGCTGAAAATTCACCGCCCTGCTGGACGTTCGATGAACCTCCCTCGCCTCCGCCGGATACGCTGATACTGTAGGTGCCGCTTATTTCCCTGTCGGAATGCACAAGCGGCTCCAAGACTATTGTATCGCCTTGAACCTTGTCGCGAATTTCACAGCGAATTGGCGCCGTGCCGGAGCTACCGGCGTCGAGAACGGCCGCACTCGCGCCGGCGGCGATCAGTCCGGCGAGCGTCATCGCTACAGTGATGGGAAAGCGTCTGCCCGAGTTAACCATGTATTGCCTCCTTGTCGTGGCAAAGATCGAGGCCGGGAACCATAAGGCCCCGGCCCGTCGCGCAAAGGTCAAGGGCAGGTCTGGACGAACGCGGCGACATTCCCGCTGCCGCCTTGGCTCACATCGGCGTTGCAACCGCGCCCGACCTGGACGCCCGCCGCGATGTTGCCGTTGCCATCCTGCGTTAGAATAGCGGTGTGATTTGAGCCGAACTGTCCGATGCCGGCCACATTGCGGCTGCCGTACTGATAGGTGGCTCCGTAGTTGTTGCTGCCCTCTTGCCCGACGGCCGACAGGTTGCGATTGCCGTATTGCTGGCCGGTGGCGGTATTGTAGCGTCCATCCTGATAAAATCGAACGCGGTTCTTATGGCCGTTCTGCGCGCCGCCGGCAGAGTTCTGCCAGCCAAACTGTTCGATGCGTACATCGTTGGCCATTGCCGGGGTAATGACAATAGCGCCGACGGCGGCGGCAAGAAGAGTGCGGATAATGGACGTGCGGATCATTTTGACCCCTCCTTCGATGCGGATGTGACCGCGGTTGAACGGCTCCTTTCTAGGCCTCGTGTCCAGAACGGATGCTGAAGATGGTGTTCATCCAAAATTCAGCGATCAGCATCATCCAGAGCGGCTAAATCTATGGTCTCTTGCCGCTTCATCCATCGAGCCTTTCTCGGCATCTCATCGTCGGCAAAGCGGCTGATTGCTCCACATCTCCATATTTGCCATCCGGATCTGACCATCCGAGAAATCGATCGCCTGGCGATGGATTGGAAATCTTTTCGCTCCCTGAAAGCAGAGCTGGAAGACAACATCATTCATTACCAGCGGAAATTTTAGACATAACGACGGAAGCATCGCTCACGCGTTATCTTGAATTAGAAACTATAGTAACTACCTATATACTTAGGCGTGAAGTTCACGCTGGATGTAGCCATCGTTAGGCTTCTTATTGGGAGGAGGTTGTTATGGCAATCACTCTGATGGAAAGAAAAAGAACGCTGGATGGGGTAAATCTGCTCCTTGCGGCGTGCTTGTTTGTCTCCCCGTGGATCTTCGGTTTCACGGCTGAGATGATGCCCAGCTGGAACGCATGGATCGTCGCCGCCCTATTGGGCGTGTTTGCGGTCGCGGCGCTTTCAGTATTTGCTGAATGGGAGGAATGGGTCAATCTGGCACTCGGTCTGTGGCTGATTGCATCTCCCTGGCTGCTCGGTTTTGCTACCAATGCAAGCGCGATGTGGACGGACACCGTTCTCGGCGTGCTCGTTGCGGCTGCATCACTGTGGGTAGTCTGGGATGTTCATCATCCACACGCCAACGCTTAGGTACGGACACGAACCCGATATCAGCTAGAACCGCCGCATCCGGCGGCGGTATCTAGCAACTGTCCAACTGGCGTCAGTCCAAGCTTTGGAATAGGCTTGGTCATGAGTGATACTGGATCGTGAGCGCTGCTGGCATTCATGTGAATCAATGCTGGCGGCTCAGACCTCTATGTCCGCTTCTAAGCACTCCAGACTGCTTGGAAGCCCCGGTTCGGTGTTCCTCAATCAAAACCGACAACGCGACGCTCGATGGCAAGACTCCATCGCCATGGGCGGGCATAGTTTTCAAGATGTCCGGGTCGAAAATCGCCGATTGCTCGGACGCGAGGAATGACGAATGCCTAATTTAAGGAATAGGCGACAAGGGCAACAAGATTTGGTAGATTTATGACCATCGGTTGCGGTTTCACGTATAGATTGGAATAGCGATGGAGAGAAAGAGGATTGCCATGCCTTACCGTTTTCTTCCGATCTGTCTGCTTCCCGCCGTTGCTTTACCGCTTGTCGCCTTTGCACAGGAAGGTGACGTCACGGCAGGGGCCACCGTTTTCAAGAAATGCGCCATCTGCCATGTGGCCGAAACGGATCAGAACAAGATCGGCCCCTCGCTGAACGGTCTTTTCGGCAGAACGGCCGGAACACACCCGAATTTTGCCTATTCCCCGGCCATGCAGGAGGCGGGCAAGGGCGGCCTCGTTTGGAACGAGACGTCGCTTCGCGACTATCTGCACGACCCCAAGGCGAAGGTGAAGGGCACGAAAATGACCTTCGTCGGACTGAAGGACGATACCGAGATTACCAATCTGATCGCCTATTTGAAGCAATACTCCAAATAGCGAGATGCCCATCGGGCCGCGGCATTGGTGTACTTCATGCGGTTGCGCTGGATGAACCACTACTTTTGCCGCAATTGCCCGGGTGATTTGTTCATGAGATAATACTAAAACGTTTCGCGATGAGATTGTAGAAACGTTCGCGGCCTGGTCAGGAGGAGACGATGGCTGTCGTATTGATTCTCGTTCTGCTGGTGGTGGGATCGATCGCATTCCACCTGCTCAGCCCATGGTGGTGGACGCCGATTGCGTCGAATTGGAGCTATATCGACAACACGATCACCATCACGTTCTGGATCACCGGCGTGGTTTTCACTGCGGTCGTATTGTTCATCGCCTATTGCGTCCTCCGCTTCAGGCATCGCCCTGGGAACCAGGCGGCCTACCAGCCCGAAAACAAGCGGCTGGAATGGTGGCTTGCCGGCGGAACCGCAATCGGTGTGGCGGCGATGCTCGCGCCGGGCCTCTTCGTGTGGAAACAATTCGTCACAGTGCCGCCCGATGCGAGCCAGGTCGAAGTCGTCGCTCAGCAATGGCAATGGAGCTTCCGGCTGCCGGGAGCAGACGGGCGGCTCGGGCGGGCGAATACGCGCGATGTGGCCCCGGATAATCCGCTCGGTTTGATCAAGGACGATCCCGCCGGATTGGACGATGTCATCATCGAAGGTGGCGAGTTGCATATACCCGCCGGCAAGCCGGTCAAAATGCTTCTGCGCTCGATCGACGTTCTGCATGATTTCTACGTACCGGAATTTCGGGCCAAGATGGACATGATTCCCGGCACGGTGACTTATTATTGGTTCACGCCGACACGGACGGGAACCTTCGAAGTTCTGTGCGCGGAATTATGCGGCGTCGGCCATCCGCAGATGCGCGGTACCGTCATCGTCGATACCGAGACTGCCTATCAAGCCTGGCTGCAGCAACAGCCGACGTTCTCGAAATCGGTGGCGTCGGCGCAAAAGTAAGTGCCATGCGCAGCTGAGGAGGAAGGCCGCATCGCAGGGAACAGGGAGGAAGGAATATGGTCGAGATTGGTTCCGGCACCGAGCAGGTCATGCGGCCTGCTGAAGTCGAGGATATGGAGCTTTATCACCCGAAAAGCTGGTGGACGAGATATGTCTTCAGCCAGGATGCCAAGATCATCGCCATCCAATATTCTCTAACCGCCATCTCGATCGGCATGGTGGCGTTGGTGCTGTCCTGGCTGATGCGGCTACAACTCGGCTTTCCCGGCTATTTCTCCTTCATCGACGCGGAACATTATTATCAGTTCATCACCATGCATGGCATGATCATGGTGATCTACCTCTTGACGGCGCTGTTCCTCGGCGGTTTCGGCAACTATCTGATCCCCCTGATGCTCGGCGCGCGCGACATGGTGTTTCCCTATGCGAACATGCTGAGCTACTGGCTTTATCTGCTTGCGGTCATCGTGCTGGTCGTCGGCTTCTTCGCGCCGGGCGGGCCGACGGGCGCCGGCTGGACGCTCTATCCGCCGCAGGCTCTTCTGTCGGGTACGCCGGGAGGGCGCGACTGGGGCATCATCCTGATGCTGTCATCGCTGATCCTGTTCATCATCGGCTTTACCATGGGCGGGCTGAACTACGTCGTCACGGTGCTGCAGGGACGCACACGTGGGATGACGCTGATGCGAATGCCCTTGACTGTATGGGGCATATTTACCGCAACCGTCATGGCGCTGCTTGCCTTCCCGGCACTTTTCGTCGCCGCCGTCATGATGCTGTTCGACCGTTTGCTCGGCACCAGCTTCTTCATGCCCGCCATCGTCGAGATGGGCCAGCAGTTGCAGCAAGGAGGCGGCAGCCCCATCCTTTTCCAGCATCTGTTCTGGTTCTTCGGCCATCCGGAGGTCTATATCGTCGCTCTTCCTGCCTTCGGCATCGTCTCGGATCTGATCAGCACCCATGCGCGCAAGAACATCTTCGGTTACCGGATGATGGTCTGGGCGATCGTCATCATTGCGGCCTTAAGCTTCGTCGTGTGGGCGCATCATATGTATGTCAGCGGCATGAACCCGAATTTCGGGTTCTTTTTCGCGACCACGACGTTGATCATCGCCATCCCGACAGCGATCAAGGTCTACAACTGGGTGCTGACGCTTTGGCGCGGCGATATCCATCTGACATTGCCGATGCTGTTTGCCCTGGCCTTCATCGTCACCTTCATCAATGGCGGGCTGACCGGCCTCTTTCTCGGTAACGTCGTTGTCGACGTGCCGCTGTCCGACACCATGTTCGTGGTTGCCCATTTCCACATGGTGATGGGGGTCGCGCCGATCCTGGTGATCTTCGGCGCGATCCACCATTGGTATCCGAAGGTCACGGGGCGCATGCTGAACGTGACCATGGGCCAAATCCACTTCTGGATCACCTTTCTCGGCGCCTATGCGATCTTCTTCCCGATGCACTACCTTGGCCTGATGGGCGTTCCGCGCCGCTATTACGAGCTGGGCGAAACGGCCTTCATTCCACCGTCGGCGCATACGCTGAACATGTTCATCACCGTTGCCGCGCTGGTCGTCGGTGTCGCGCAGCTTCTGTTCCTGTTCAATCTCGCCTGGAGCCTTCGCTGGGGCCGGCAGGCGGGCGGCAATCCATGGCGGGCAACGACATTGGAATGGCAGACGCCGCAAACGCCGCCAGTTCACGGAAATTGGGGCAAGGAGCTGCCGATCGTCTACCGCTGGCCGTATGATTACAGTGTCCCCGGAGCGGATCAGGACTTCCTGCCGCAGAACCAGCCGGCCTCAAGCGGACCGTCCGAAAGGGCGTTGTCATGAGCGCCATTCTCATTTTCATGGCTGGGATCGCCGGCATCATCGCCTGGTGGATGGCGCGGCAGCGGCTGACCTCGAAGCCTTGGCTGGAAGCGGGCCTTGCAGGCGATGCGCCGGAGATGCGGGGGTCATCGGCGACCACGGCAAAAGTCGGTCTCGGCATTTTTCTCGCCGTCGTCGGCGCCTTGTTCGCGCTCCTCATCAGCGCCTATCTTACGCGCCTTGGCGGCGCCGACTGGTGGAGCATTCCGATACCTCGGCTGCTTTGGGTGAATACGGCCGCCCTTGCCGCCAGCAGCGTCGCGCTGCAATGGGCAAAAACCGAAGCCCGTCTCGACCACAGCGAGATGCTGAACACGGCTCTCACAGTGGCACTCGCGCTGGGCGTTCTCTTTCTGGCTGGACAGGTTCTCGCGTGGCGGCAACTGGTCGCGGCAGGCTATGTACTCGCCGACAACCCATCGAACAGCTTCTTCTACATGATCACCGGACTGCACGGCCTGCATATTCTGGGCGGGCTTTTCGTGCTCGGACGGACGACGATCCGCGCCCGGACAAGTCCCGCACTGGCGAGAGTCCGCCTGAGCGTCGATCTCTGCGCCATCTATTGGCATTTCATGCTCGTTGTCTGGCTGATCCTTTTTTCGCTCTTCGCGGGCTGGGCAAATAGTTTCGTCGATCTCTGCCGTCAATTGGTCAGTTGAGGAGCCTCGATGATGACCGAATCCATCGAAAGACCGGTACACGATCCACTCCTGCGGCCCGTGGGACTGCGCGGCGTCGCGGCTGACCTGTCGTCGGACCAGCGGGCGTTCAAGAACGTCTCCTGGGGCAAGGCGATGATGTGGATCTTCCTCCTGAGCGATACTTTCATTTTCGGCTGTTTTTTGCTGGCCTATATGACGGCGCGCATGTCGACCAACGTCCCCTGGCCCAATCCCAGCGAGGTTTTCGCGCTTAAGATCGGGGGCCAGGAAATCCCGCTGATCCTGATCGCCATCATGACCTTCGTCCTCATCAGCAGCAGCGGCACAATGGCCATGGCCGTCAACTTCGGATACCGCCATGACCGCCGCAAGACCGCGGCACTGATGTTGGCGACGGCGGCTCTCGGCGCGACATTCGTCGGCATGCAGGCATTCGAATGGACCAAGCTGATCACCGAAGGCGTCCGCCCCTGGGAAAACCCATGGGGTGCGGCGCAATTCGGCTCGTCCTTTTTCATGATCACCGGCTTCCACGGCACCCATGTCTCGATCGGAGTCCTCTTTCTTCTGATCATGGCACGCAAGGTGTGGCGGGGAGATTTCGATCAGGAAAGGCGGGGGTTCTTCACCAGCCGCAAGGGCAATTATGAGATCGTCGAGATCACGGGACTGTACTGGCACTTCGTCGATCTGGTCTGGGTATTCATCTTTGCATTCTTCTATCTGTGGTGAGGATGGCATCATGGCACAGGCGCAGGCACATTCCGGGCAGCAGCATCCGATAAAGCTTTACATGGTGGTTTGGGGACTGCTTTTCGTCCTCAGCACCTTCTCCTACCTCGTCGACTATCTCGGCATTCAGGGTTATCTCAGATGGTTTCTGATCCTGCTGTTCATGATCCTGAAAGCGGGGCTGATCGTCGCCGTTTTCATGCACATGGCCTGGGAACGGCTGGCGTTGATTTACGCCATCCTGGTTCCGCCGGTTCTGGTGCTTGTCTTCGTCGCTCTGATGGTGTCGGAATCGCACTATACGGCGCTGACCCGGCTCGCCTTTTTCGGCGCCGGCCCGTAGCACCCGGCAATATCTGGTCGTCCGTCATCCTTGGAACAAGGTCAACTTTGGTTGGACTGGATGAGCATCCATTGCCTTCATGTCGATTCGAGCGTCCGTCGACCTCATTCTGGTCTCGCGCTCATCCCAAATCCGGACAAGATTGCGTTACTGTTAATGTTCTGATAGACGGCATCGCCTACGGCTCTTCCGCGATGCGGAATGCTACCACCACTCCCGCCTGGTAAGATCGAGAAGCATCTGCTCCAGCGTTGCGATCTCGCATGGGGACACTTCGTGAGCCCTGTCGGGAATGACGGCGCAGCTGAGCCGGCTACGCGCCCGGGCCAAGGTAGCGGCCGCATCGGCAAAGGCGTCGATGGGGATCCATGGGTCCTTGTCGGACCCAGTCAGATAAGTCGGCATGCGATCGAGATCGGCGAAAGGCCGATCGCAGTTCGCCGTGCCAACGCGGCAGCCGGTCAGGTTCGCCATCGCACCATTCCACGGTCCATGCTGCATGGCATATTCCAGGGTCAGACAGGCGCCTTGGCTGAAACCGCCGATCATGAGTGGCTTCGGATAATCCCTGCTGCCGGAAAGGCGGGTAACCAGCGCCCTGACCTCAGCGACGGATTGCTCGACCTGGCTCCGGGTCGTGGCTGTCAGAACGTCCGTGGCGCGGGCGTCATACCAGCTGCTGCCGCGCGCGCGCGGCAGCACGAAGGCCACACCCCTGGTCTTGAGCTTTGAGATCACCTGTTCCTGCATGTCCTCAGGCGTCTGTGTTCGCCCATGGATGAAAATGCAATGAACCAGGGCCTCCTCGGGGTTCGCGCCGAGGAGGAGTGGCGCGTTGTGGGTCGACATTGATCCAACTCAGAAATTGGCAGGTTCCAGGGCGGCGATAAGTTCCTGCTTGCGGTCTTCGAACCAGGGCGGGAAGACCAGTGTCGTGCCGATTTTATCCGCCGGCTCATCGAGCGCCCAACCACCTTCAACCGACCATGCGATCTCGAAGAGCGCGCCGCCGGGCGACCGGACGTAGCAGGACTTGAAATAGTTGCGGTCCTTCTGGTCGGAAACATCCGTAAAGCCGAGGCCTTCGAGATGGGCCTTGAGCTTGAGCTGGTTTTCCTCGTTGCCGGTGTTCAGCGCAAGATGGTGGATCGTGCCGCCCGCCAGCGTCCAGGTCCCCTGCGGGCCAGTGGACTCCTGCAGTACCTCGACAATGCTGTTCGGCCCGCCGGCATTCGGGACGGAGAACATCAGACCCTCGTCGCTATCGGCTTCCTTCTTCATCGACATGCCGACGCCGAGAAAGTCGTCCATCGACGTGCGGTCGAAGACGGCGATCGCGGCACCATAGATACCCTTGATCCCATGGGCGGCCGAAACGCCCTGCGCTTCGTTGACGATCGACGGGCGGTTGTCCGCGGGGCTCTCGACCAGTTCATGTGGAATGCCGCAAGGGTGCTTGAAAGCGATGCGGGTGATGCCGAAGCGGGAAATCTTTTGGGCGTCGACGCCCTTGCCGTTCAATCGGTCAACCCAGTAGCTGGCCGAGCCGACTGGAATGGCCTGCTGGATGATCTTGGATTGGTTGGTGCCGCGGCGACCATAAACAGCCGGCTTGCGGAAGGGAAAGGTGGTGATGATGGTCGAGGCGTCGCCGTTCCGCGAGCCGTAATAGAGATGATAAACCGGGATCGTGCCGTCGAACAAGACGGTTCGCTTGACCGAATGGAGACCCAGCACCTTCGTGTAGAAATCGTAATCCTCCTGCACGCCGTCGGTGCAGAGCGTCAGATGGTGATAGCCGCTGACAAGAGCCATGTTGTCCTCCCTCAAAATCAATCCAGCAATCCGGATGCGGTTCCCCCGCCGTTCTCATCCGAAGCCACACTGGACGCGCTTTTGGCAGACGTCGCGTGATCGTCATGATTATAGCCGATCCAGTTGCCTGTTGATTGACATTGTTCATACAGGCTATAGCAAATTGCTATGAAGATCGTGGAAGCTCACCTCGTTCAACTCGCCGCTGTCATCGAAACCGGCGGCGTCACCGAAGCCGCCGCCATGCTCGGAATGACGCAGTCGGCGGTGTCGCGTACCATCTCTGTCCTGGAAAAACGCATCGGCGAACCACTCTTCGCGTCCGGCCGCCGACCCATGCAGCCGACTCCGCTCGGCGAGCAGCTCGGCCAGCAGGGCAAGTCGATCCTCTCCTCCTCTCGCAAGGCCGTAGAGATCATCCGGAGCTTCAAATCGGGATCGTCGGGCAGGGTCCGGATTGGCGGCGTCCCCTTTTTCATGGATGCCGTGGTCTCGCAGATGATCGCCTCGTTCCAGCGGGACGAGCCAGGCATCATGGTGCATCAGTCCTATGGCAACTATCCCGATCTCGTCGGTGAGCTGGATTCCGGTCAGATCGACCTTGCCGTAACGCCGACCGGCTCCGTCGATCTTCGCGCCGACCTGCATTTCGAGCCGATCCTGCCTGCGCGCAACGTGCTGGCCTGCGGTGCTGGTCATCCCCTGGTGCGCAAGCGCAGCGTCGCGACGGAGGACATTATCAACTATCCCTGGATCGCGCCCCTCCCCGGCTCGCCGCTGGTGCTCGACCTGCACAATATCCTGCTGACCCTGGGGCTCGAGGAAGTGAGCCTGCGTTATGCCGGCGGATCGCTGCTTAGCGTGGTGAATTATCTGGCGGGAACCAATGCGCTCACCATCCTACCCCACTCGGTCGCCTATGCCATCCGTGGCGAGAACAAGATCACCATCATCCCGCTCGATATTCCACAGCCGGAACGGGTGCTGGGTATCATGACCCGGAAGAAGCCCTATTCGAACCCCGCCGGCCGCAAGTTTCTTGGCCACTTGCGCCGAGAGTTCTCGGAGCTTCGCCGCGCCGTCGAGAAGCACGAGAAGGCGATCCAATGGGTACGGGGACCGTTCATGGGCGACCGCAAGTCTGCAGCGGAGAGGCCGGGCTAAAGCTTCTTCTTACGTGCCTTTGCGCCGCGCCAATACGAAATCGTGCGTCACGTCCCAGAAGTCGTCCGCGAACTGGTAGGACCTGGCACGCGCCGGGTCGTTCACTTTGTCGAACTTCGCCAGCAGGCTTTCCTTGACGCCGAACACGGCATCGGAATGGATGTAGGGATCGTCGGGATCGAAGATATGCGTCGTCAACGTCTCGAAACCATCCGCGCTGATAATGTAGTGCAGATGCGCCGGGCGGTAGGGATGGCGGCCGAGATTGCCGAGCAGCTGACCGACCGGGCCGTCGTCGGGGATCGGATAATATTTCGGCTTCACGGCACGGAACCAATAGTGGCCGTCCGAGCCAGTCCTGAAAATGCCGCGCAGGTTGAAGTCGGGCTGAATTCCCTTTTGCTGCACGTCATAAAATCCTTCGTCATTGGCCTGCCATACGTCGATCACCGCATTGGCGATCGGCTTGCCTTCGGTGTCGAGGATATGGCCCTTGATCACCATGTCCTCGCCCTTGCTGTCCAGGCAGATATTGGCACCCATCGGTAGTTCCGGCGCATCGGCGACATGGAAAGGTCCAAGCACCGTGCTCTCGGATGCACCCGAGGGCTTGCGGTTGTTGATCGCATCGACCAGCATCGAGACGCCGAGCACGTCCGACAGCAGGATGAATTCCTGCCGCCATTCGTTGCACATCTGGCCGGTGCGGGTGAGGAATAGGATGGCCTGCATCCATTCGTCCTGCGTCGGCTCCAGTTCCTTCACCGCCTCGTGCAGCTTGCGGGTGATGACGTCCATCACCTGCTTCAGCCGCTCGTCCTTGGCGCCGGCATTGCGGCCGGTCACGACCTCGATCGAGTTCTCCTCGGTGAAATAGCCTTTCTCATGCGCTTCCATGTTCACCTCATCGGTTCAGGATGGTTTTCAACACGCGGCGGAGTTCGCCGGCAGGATCGGCCGCCAGGCTTTCCGAGCGCCAGGCGACGTGATGGTCGGGCCGTACCAGGACGACGCCGGCATCGCCGACTTCGCGAGCTCGCGCCCAATCGCCGTAATGGTCCTGCCATTGTTGCCGCGGCCCGATGATATGGGTGGCGATCGGCAGAGCGAGTTCGGCCGACAGGGTCTCGGCCGCATCGACCCAGGCCCGGCCGCCGATGCCGGTCAGGATGGTGAACTTGCCATGACCGCAAAGATCGAGCGTCGAGGCCTTCTTGTCGCCGTTGCCGAACAGCCAGGCATGCGGCAGGCGGGCGCCGGGCCAGGTCGTCTGATCGAAATGCAGCTCCGGATCCTGCGTAAAGGCGGGCTCGGGCCGGCCATCGCTTGCAACCGCCGCCGACTTGTAGCGATGGTTCATCTCGACGCCATGGGCGTCGAACTCGTAGACCTTGAAGGCGATCGCCGCGCGCAGCGCCGCGCGCTGGTTCTCGGCGGTCGGCGTGTCGTCGCAGCGGCGATCCATATTCTCCTGCATCTTCACCGGATCGATGGAATCAAGCAGGCCGAGCGCGCCGAAGATTGGGCCGAATTCCTCGATCGACTGGTTGGCACGCGTGACGATCTGCCTGGCGATCGGCGCGCGCTCCTCGGTATAGGTCTCGAGCAGGCCGGGACCGGCCTGGCCCTTGACGACCATGGCGAGCTTCCAGGCGAGGTTGAATCCGTCCTGAATCGAGGTATTGGAGCCGAGACCATTCGACGGCGGATGGCGGTGGATCGCATCGCCCATGCAGAACACCCTTCCCTTGTGGGCGCGCACCGCGTAACAATTGTTGACCGTCCAGGTCGAGACCGAAGTGACCTCGATGTCGATATCGGAATCGCCGATCAGGTCGCGGGCCACGCCCTCTGCAAAGGCGTTGTCGACATCCGGCACGCCTTGAGTGATGTCGTAACCCCAGTTGATCAGCCACTCGTTCCAGGGCCGGATCATCCGCACCAGGCCCATGCCGATGCCGCCGACATTCGAGCCGGGCTGCAGCACCCAGTAGAGCACCGAGGGGCGATGGGCCACATAGCGGGCAAGATCGGCTTTGAACAGGATATTCATGGAGCCGGCCACGCCCATCTTGCCCTCGAAAGGCAGGCCGATATGCTGCGCCACCATCGAGTTGCCGCCATCGGCGCCGACCAGATATTTCGAGCGCACGGTGAAATCCTTGCCCGTCAACCGGTCACGGCAGGTCGTGGTCACACCCTCGGCATCCTGCACATGGCTCACATATTCCGTCGACATCCTGGCCTGCGTGCCGCGCGAACAGGCGGTCTTGAACAGCAGCGGCTCCATGAAGGTCTGCGGCAGGTCGTTCATCTCGGTCGGCGAGGACAGGAGATGCTCCGCCTTGGACTTCGGATGATTGCCCCAGGTCTTGAGCCGTCCGAGTTCCTCGCCGGCGATCGCGGTGCAGAACACGTTCTCGCCCATGATCTCCTGCGGACTGCAGTGGAGATAGGCTTCGGCCTCGACCTCGCGGCCGAGATCGCGCAACACTTCCATGGCGCGCTGGTTGGTGATGTGGGCACGCGGCGTGTTGGCGAGCCAGCGGTAGCGGTTGATCACCATGTTCTCGACGCCGTAGGTGGCAAGCAGTGCCGCGGTCGCAGAGCCCGCCGGGCCGGTTCCAATAATCAATACGTTGGTTTCGATATCAGCCATCGGTCACTCCCTCGGACGTCTTTGGTTTTGGTCCGGTCCGCCAGGATACGGCGGACCGGAAAGAGCTGGATTCCGGTGCGGTCGGTGAACAGGCCCCAAAGGCCGCGCGGCGCAAGCAGCATGATCAGGATGCCGATCAGGCCGAGGATCAGCAGATACCAGGAGCCGTAATCGGCCATAAGGTTCCGCAGGATATAGAACACGATCACACCGACGATCGGCCCTTCGATCGTACCGATGCCACCGATCACGACGATGAAGATCACATAGGCTGTCCAGTCGGGAACCGAGAAAGCGGCGTCGGGCGAGATGCGCGCCTTCTGCACATAGATCAGCGCGCCCGTCAGGCCCGTGGCCAGCGCCGCGACCAGATAGACGAAGCATCTGGTCCGGAGCGGATCGACGCCGACCGAACGCGCCGCCTCGCGGTTGTCGCGCACCGCGGCAAGGCCGAGCCCCTGCTTGGATCGCAGCAGCTTGTAGGTCGAACCGATCGCGGCGACGGCGAGCAGCAGCGCCAGCCAGTAGCAGACGATATCGGTTGCCTGTGGACCGCGAACGCCGAGCAGATCGGCAACGAAGCGGATGCCGAACATGTCGCGCGTGGCGCCCGAGGGCAGCGAGGTCCCCGTGCCGCCGCCCAGCGCCTTCCATTGCGCGAGCGCGAGCCGCACGACCTCGGCGATGACCCATGTGCCGATCGCGAAATAAGCGCCCTGAAGGCGGAAGACGAAGAAGGCGGTCGGGACCGACAGCGCCAGCGCTGCAAGTCCGCCGAGCACTATTGCCGCCATCGGATCCATACCGAGCAGGCTGACGCCGGCGAACATCGCATAGGCGCCGAAGCCGACAAAGACCTGCTGCCCCACAGAGACGAGGCCGGCATAGCCGGCGAGCAGGTTCCAGCATTGCGCCAGCACCAGCATGGTGAGGATGAAGAACAGGTCCTGGATCACGGCGCGCGAGGCGATGAGCGGCGTCGCGAAGGCGAGAATGACAACGGTGAAGACCAGCAGCATCGACAACGACGAACTGCGCGTGCGGGTCGAGACGGTCCAGTTGGAGGAAACGTGATCTGTCATCTCAATCCACCGCACGAGGGAAAAGACCGCGGGGGCGAACGATCAGGACCAGAAGGAAAGCGATATGGCCGGCAAGGATTTGCCATTCCGGATTGATCGCGGCACCCGCCGTCTGCGCCACGCCGATGATGATGCCGCCGGCCAGAGTGCCCCAGAAGGAACCGAGCCCACCGATGATGACGGCTTCGAAGGCATAGATCAGGCGTGCCGGCCCGATGGTCGGATCGAAATTGGCCCGCGTGCCGAGATAGAGCGCGGCGATCGTCACCACCATCATGGCAAGCCCGGTCGCCGTGGCAAAGATGCGCTCGGCGCGGATGCCCATCAGCCCGGCCGTGGCGCTGTCGTCAGATGTGGCGCGAAAGGCGCGGCCGAGCGACGTGCGGTAGAACAGCAGATTGAGGGCGACGATGACGCCGACGGCCGAGGCGAAAGTCAATAGCGGCATCGTGCCGATGCTGACCGGGCCGATCTGCAGCGAGGCCGTCTCCAGCATGCCGGCTGAGATGCGGCGACTATCGGCGGAAAAACCTTCGAGCAGGCCATTCTGGATGACGACCGAGAGGCCGAAGGTGACCAGCAGCGGCGGCAGGATATCGTCGCCGAGCGTGCGGTTGAGCACGACATATTGCAGCGCCCAGCCAAGCGCGAACATGACGGGCAGCGCGACGAGCGCGGCAAGGAACGGATTGAGGCCGAGCGC
Source organism: Rhizobium sp. KNZ2-6A (assembly GCF_056755475.1). Taxonomy (NCBI): domain Bacteria; kingdom Pseudomonadati; phylum Pseudomonadota; class Alphaproteobacteria; order Hyphomicrobiales; family Rhizobiaceae; genus Rhizobium; species Rhizobium sp. KNZ2-6A. Next base: position 79,598 of record NZ_JBNDIC010000002.1, read on the forward strand.
AGTAACCAGAAGTAGTATCAGGAAGGCGGCGAGAACGATCAGGTCGCCATGAGCGAGATTGACCAGCCGCATGATGCCGAAGACGAGGCTCAGCCCGGCCGCGAAGAGGGCGTAGAGACCGCCGAGCAGGATGCCCTGGACGATGGTGTCGAGCCAGCTCATCGCTTATGCGCTCCGAAATAGGCGGCGTGGATGTCCTCACGGCTGAGCACTGCCGGCGTTCCCGTCAGCGTCACCCGTCCCTCCATCATGCAATAGACGCGGTCGGCCACCTTCAGTGCCTGGCCGATATCCTGCTCGATGATGACGATGGAGGCACCGGTCGCACGGATCTTCGGGAAGGCCGAATAAATGTCCCTGACCACAACGGGAGCAAGCCCGAGGCTGACCTCGTCACAGAGCAGCACGCGCGGATTGGACATCAGCCCCCGGCCGATTGCCACCATCTGCTGCTGCCCGCCCGACAGTGACATGCCGGGATTGTGCCGCCGCTCCTTCAGCACGGGAAAGAGATCGTAGACGGTATCGAGCGTCCAGGCTCCATTACCGCTGCGGCCATATTTACCGATCAGCAGATTCTCCTCGACCGACAACGATGGAAACAGGTGCCTGCCCTCCGGCACCATGGCGATACCAAGCTGCACGACATCGGGCGCGGACAGGGCGCCGATCTCCCCACCGTCGAAGCGGATATGGCCGGGCGCGTTGCGGATCAAGCCGGAGATTGAACGCAGCAGCGTCGACTTACCAGCCCCGTTGGCCCCGATCACGGCGACAGTCTCGCCCTCGTCGAGGCTCATGTCGATGCCGAACAGCGCCTGGAGGTCGCCATAGAAGGCCGTCAGGCTATGGGTTTCGAGCAGCGCCATCAGACCTCGATCCCAAGATAGATTTCGCGCACTTCCTTCGACGCCATGATCGTATCGGGATCACCGATACCGATCACCCGGCCGAAATGCAGCACGACGAGGCGGCTGACGATGGAGGTCACGGCATGCAGCACATGCTCGACCCAGATGATCGAGACGCCCCGGCGATGAATTGCCCGGATCGTCTCCACCAGCTCCCGGCATTCGCCTTCAGTCAAGCCGCCGGCGATCTCGTCGAGCAGAAGTATTTTTGGGTCGGTGGCGAGTGCGCGGGCAAGCTCGAGACGCTTACGCTGCAGAAGACCAAGCGTCCCGGCTGGCTGGTTGGCCTTCGGGTAGAGCCCGGTCTCGACGAGAATGTCAGCACACCGATCGCTGACTTCGCGCTCCGTCTTGCTGGAACCGAAAGCAGCAGCGACCAGCAGGTTTTCGAAGACCGTCAGCCTTTCGAAGGGTTGCGGAATCTGGAATGTCCGGCCGATGCCTGCGAGACAGCGCGCCATGGGCGGTTGCCGCGTCACGTCGGCGCCGTCGAACAGGATGGCACCGGCATCGACGCGGATATTCCCGGTAATCAGGTTGAACAGCGTCGACTTGCCGGCGCCGTTTGGGCCGATCACGCCGAGTGCTTCGCCTCGTTCCAACCCGAACGAGATCTGGTCGGCCACCTTCAGGGCGCCAAAGCTCTTCGATAGTTGGTCAAGGGTAAGTATGGGCATCGGTATCTCGGTTTCGGACAGGGCTATCGCATGTGGAATTGCGTGACATCTTGCCCCTCAGTCTGACCTTCTCCTCTTTCCGAAGGACAGAAGGTGGCCGTAGCCGGATGAGGGGCAAATTCCTTAAGCGCAACCCTGCGTTTCGCGCGCTTGCCGCCGCCTGAGCAATGGCTCAGGCGATGGCCTCCATTTTACCGCCGGTCGGAATGTTCGGTGCGGTCTGGTTATCGACGATGACCAGATCGTAGCCACCGCCATCCTTGAGGCGCCACTGGCCGCCGACCAGCGGTGTCTTGGCGATGTTCCTGGCGGCGAAAGGCGGAACATTGGTGCCGTCCCAGGCCACCTTGCCGACAATTGTCTCGAGTTTCGAGGCCGCGATGGCGGAGATGACGGCCGTGCTGTCCGTTGGGTCGGCGCGCTTCATCACGTCGACCGCCACCTCGAACAGGGCATGGACGAAGCCGATCGGCTGTGTCCAGGGCCGGCCTGTGGCCGCCGTAAAGCCTGCCGCGAGCTCCTTGGCGCTCTGGCCGGTCAGCGACGACTTGAACGGATGGCTCGCCGACCACCAGACTTCGCAGGACAGGTTATGGCCGCCCTTGCCAAGTGCCTCGACAGCCTGCGGGAACAGGATCGCCTTGCCGATGGAAGCGACCTTCGGCTTGAAACCCTGCTGCTGGGCCTGGTTCCAGAACGTCGTGAAGTCCGGCGGGATCATCACGCCGGTGATGACTTCGCTGCCGTCCGACTTGAAGGCGTTGATCTGCGCGGAAAAATCGTCGGTCAGGTTCTGGTAGCGGCCCGGATCCTTAAGGGTATAGCCGAGCTTGTCGAGCACCGGCGGGAAGCCAACCTGCCTGTCGCCCCAGGCATTGCCGTCGCCATCATTGGGGAACAGGCCACCGACATGTCTGTTGGTCTCCACCTGACCCCACATGTTGGTGTAGACCGCGATGACGTCTTCCAAGCCCCAGAAGAAGTGGAAGGCGCTGTTGAACGGCTTCCACGACGCGGGATCGCCCGGATTGGCCTGCTGTCCGATGAACCATGGCTGCCAGGGCGCCGCGGTCGAGATACAGGGCACCTCCTCGGCTTCGCAGGTCGTCGCCACCGGATTGGTCGTCTCCGGGGTCGAGGCGACCAGCACCATGTTCACCTTGTCATCGACGATGAGTTCCTTGGCGACCTCGGCGGCACGGTTCGGGTTGGACTGGCTGTCCTTCACCACGACTTCGTAATTCAGGCCGGCCGCCTTGGTGGCCGCCATGAAGCCGTCGATGATGAATTTGTCGGCTTCAGCGAAAGCGGCAAGCGGACCAGACTGCGGGCTGACATAGCCGAGCTTGATTGAGGCGCCCTGCGCGATGGCCGGCATGGCCAAACCCGAAGTCGCGGCGAGCGCGCCTGTGGCGGCTGCTGACTTCAACAATTCACGTCTCGTAATCATATGCCTTCCTCCTCCCAAAGGAATTCAATATGGCGGCCGCTCCCCGCTCCACGCATCCTGCAAAAGCGCGCGGATCGATATGCGATCGATCGGACGCGGGTTCGAATAGGGATTGCTGGTCGCGATCTCGGCCGCCCGGTCGAGATCGGCCTCGCTGAGACCGAAATCGCTCAGAGCCATCGGCGACCCGATCGATTTGGCGAAGTCGTAAAGTGCCTGTCCGGGCGTACCGCCGCCGAAAATATCGGAGATCGGCGTCATCAACTCCGGCACCGCGGATGCGTTGAACCCGATTGTGTGCGGTAGCATGATCGAATGCGTCTCGGCATGCGGCGTGTCGAAGCTGCCGCCCAGCGTATGGCAGATCTTGTGATGCAGCGACATGGCGATCTGGCCAAGTACCGTGCCGCAGAGCCATGCGCCGTAGAGCGCCTTTCCACGCGCCGCACTGTCGCGCGGGCTCTCGATGATGACAGGCAGCGCCTCCTTGAGCGCCCGCATGCCGTCGACGGCCATCATCGTCGTGATGGGGTTGCGATCCGGCGCATAAAGCCCTTCGGCGGCATGCGCGATCGCGTTCAGCCCGCTGGTCACGCTCATGCCGACCGGCAGGCCGAGGGTGAGTTCAGGATCATAGATGACGACTTCCGGCGTAACCTTCGGGCTGCGCAGCGTCGTTTTCGCACCGTTTTCCGTCTGGCCGAGAATCGGCGTCACCTCGGAACCGGCGTAGGTGGTGGGCACGACGATCTGGGGAATATCCGTGCGGTAGGCCATGGCCTTGCCGAGCCCGGTGGTGGAGCCGCCGCCAACCGACACGACGCAATCGGCGCCGAGTTCGGCCGCGCGGGCGACGGCACGTTCGGTGACCTCGACAGGCGTGTGCATTGTCGCATCGGTGAAGATACCGACCGCCAGCGATCCCAGCCGCTTCGACAGGGCTTCGGCATCCGCCGCCTGATGCGGTGTCGACAGCACCAGCGCGCGCCGGCATTCCAGCGTTTCGACGCACTTGCCGACATTGGCGCTCGCCCCGTTACCGAAGACGATGCGCGCGGCGCTGCCCTGATAGGTGAATGCCAGTGTCATGACGATCCGCGTCCCTTCTTGGCCCTCACCATCACGAAGGTGAAATCAAGCGTGGATCCCTCGCCCTTTCCCGATGGCTTGAACTCGCCGATCAGTTCTTCCTTGACGCCGAACAAGGCATCCTGGCCGAGATGCGGATCGCTGCCATCATAGACATGCGTGCTGATCGTCTCGAAGCCGTCAGCTTTGATCATGAAATGCAAATGCGCGGGGCGCCTGAGTGAAAAACCGAGGCCGCCGAGCATCTGGCCGACCGGGCCGTCACAAGGCACGGTATAGCCGCCCGGCCGCACCGTCCTGTAGCGGATGTTTCCCTTGGCATCGGCGGTGAACACGCCGCGCAGATTAAATTCGGGCTGCTGGTCCGGCTGCTGGTTCTCATAGAAGCCTTCACCATTGGCCTGCCAGGTTTCGATGGTCGCGCCGGCGATCGGTTCTCCGTCGAGATCCAGCACGCGGCAGTTCACGGCCACGGGCTGGCCGGCACCATCGAGTGAAATATTCGCATCCAGCGGCAGCCGAGGTGCATCTGCCCGGTAGAAAGGGCCGCGAACCGTGTTCGGCGTGGCACCCTTGGGCCGGCGCGTATTGATCTCTTCGATCAATGCCGTCACGCCCAGGAGATCGGACAGCAGCACCCATTCCTGCCGTCGTCCATCACTGGCATGGCCAACCTCCGTCAGGAACTCCACCGTGCGCCGCCAGTCCGCATGCGTCGGTCGCGTCTCGCGGATCAGCTTGTGCAGATGCTCGATGAAAGGAACCATGAAGGCTGGCAGAGGCCCCTCCGCATGCTTGTCGAGCCGCTCGGCCACAAGCTGCGCAGAATTGCGCTCGCTGAACGTTATATCTGTCATGATACCTCCCATGACGGTAACTTAGCAGGCCGGAAACGAATGCTTGATAATTTTTCGCGCGGTTTATATGCATAATTGTTATGAAGATCGATGAAAGGCACCTCGTACAGCTCGCGGCGGTCGTCCAGGCGGGAGGCGTAACCGAAGGCGCAACCATGCTTGGACTCAGCCAGCCGGGAGTTTCCCGTACGCTTGCCATGCTGGAAAAGCGCCTTGGCGAGCCCCTGTTCATCAAAGGTCGTCGGCCGCTGCAGCCCACGCCGCTCGGCCGGGCACTGGCCGATTACGGACAGGCGATGCTGACCGCATCGCGCAAGGCTTCGGCCCTGGTTGAAGGTTTCCGGCATGGCCGTACCGGGCTTGTCCGCGTCGGCGGCACACCCTTCTTCATGGATGCGCTGATTGCCGGCATGGTTGCCGGCTTCCAGAACGCCTTTCCCGACGTCCGTATCGAACAAAGTTACGGCTACCTCCCCGAATTGCGTGCTGCGATCGTCGCGGACCGCATCGATCTCGCCATCTGCCCGATCGACATGCTCGACGAGGGATCCGGCATGCATTTCCAGGAACTCCTGCCGGGCCGGAATGTGGTCGCCTGCCGCGTCACGCACCCGCTGCTGCTCAAGCGCAAGCTCGCGGGTCCGGAACTGCTCGACTATCCCTGGATTGCGCCGCCGCCCGGCAGCCCGCTGCTTGCGGACCTGCGCAGCCTGGTGCTCTCGCTCGGCGCGACGGAGACCAAGATCCGTTACGCCGGTGGTTCGCTGACCAGCGCCATCAACTACATGAAGGAAAGCGATGCCCTGACCATCCTTCCCCACAGCGTGGTCTTCGCCTATCGCAACGACAAGACAATCACAGCACTGCCGGTGAACATTCCCCATCCGGAGCGGGCGCTGGGCCTGCTGCGACGGGCAGGCGACCTGGGCGCGCCGGCGATCGAGGCATTCTCCGCCCATATTCGCAAGAGTTTTGAGAACCTGAGACATTTGATCAAGCGTCACGAGCAGTCCGTGATCTGGGGAATGTAATGCCCCCGGCGGCAGAAGCCGCCAAGGGCATTGTCAGAACGTTGCGGAGTCGTCCGGCCAGAGCAGCACCGGCGCCGAAACGGTGTCGACCACCGGTCCGAGGCCGTGCCAGGCACGGTTGGAATAGACCAGCGCCTCTGCCTGCCGTGTCGCATGTGCACCGGGCGAGACCGATGTCAGTTCCGCCGTCACCAGGCAGGCGCCCGGCGTCTCCAGACGGCCGCGCAGTTCGGCCCGGAACCAGAGCTCGACCTGCGGATAATAGGGCTCCCCGTTTTCGAGGCGAGCCCACCGCACATCCGGCCCAAAGCGCTCCTTGCCCGATGTCGCACACAGGCGGGCGAGTTGCATGTCGGCGCGCCGAACGAAATGGACAACGACAGATGTCGCGCGCTCGACCGCCCGGGCGCTCGATGACGAGGCCGAGAGCGAGAACGCCACCATGGGCGGCGCTGCACTGATCGAGATCAGCGAACTCACCGTCAACGCTACCGGCCCCTCTCCGGCATCCGCCGTGATGATCGCCACACCCGACGGGTGGTGCCGGAACGCCGCAAGGAACGCTTCCGTCATTCCGGAGCCGGCCGACGCAGCGCCCGTTTCGGGCGCCGCCAGCTTGTCCGGCATTCCTTTCGCGGGGGCGCTCATTTCTTTTCGATCAGGTCGTAGAACTGCCAGGCGCGATCGCTCCACACCCCGGCAATGTCGCGGCCCGCCGCGGCGACGATATTCGGGTTGATCGTGAAGTGGTTCGCCGCCGTCAGCATCTCACGATAGATCCGCTGCATCACGCCGTAGCGCAGCGAAGCGCCGCCGACCGCGCGATAGACGAAATGGCAGGCATCGACGCCGGCTTCATGCACTTCCGACTTGGCGAGATGCACGAGGCTGATCTGGCGCGTCGTCATGCGGTTACCGGCCTCGATCGAGCTCTCGACCTCGCGCCAAACCTCGAACAGGAAGGCGCGGGCGGCGCGGACACGGGCTTCGGCCCGGCCAAAATCGAACCAGAACTTGTCGCTTTCCCCGAGCAGGCCGGCGCGGCCGGTCTTGGTCCGGGCATATTTCGCGACTTCGTCAAGCATGCGGCGCGAAGCACCGATTGCCCAGCCGGAATGGCCGATGGCGGCAAGACCAACGACACCGAGGCTGAAGAATTCCTTCATGCGCTGCGGCTCGGCGGTCAGGATTGGAAACACCATGTCGTCCGGGATGAAGACGTCCTTGGCGGCATAGTCGATACTGCCCGTGGCCTGCAGGCCGAGAACGTTCCAGTTGCCGAGCAGATCGTGATCTCCGACCGGAGCATGGGCGCAGAGCACGATCACGTTGCCTTTCTCGTCCTTGGCGGGCTGGCCGTTGCCATCATCAAGCAGGGCTGCGGTATGTGTGTAAGTCGCGTGATAGATGCCGCTCGCATAGGACCAGCGGCCGTTCAGGCGATACCCGCCGTCGACCTTCTTCAGCATGCCTGTCGGCGTGCCCTGACCCGAGAAGCGGTTGTCGGTCTTGCCGTCGAACAGGCGGCCGATCGCGGTGTCGGGCAGGAAGGCGGCCGACATTGCGCCAATGCAGGTATGGACCATGGACACCCAGCCGGCAGCGCCACTCTGATAGGTGATCGCCTCGATGAGCTGCAATCCCTGCGTCGGCGAGAGCTGCGCGCCGCCGATATCCTCGCCGGCAAAGACGTGGCTCATGCGTAGCGGCTTCAGGGCCTCGAAAGTCTCCTCGTTGAGGCGGCCGAGCTTCTCATTCTCCTCGGAGTTCCCGTCGAGGATCGGGGCGATCTTCTCGACATGGGCCATGAGGGACGCGAAGTCCGTCTTCGTGCCCCAGTAGCCAGAGGCGTGCTTGATTGGTGCGTTCATGACAATTCCTCCTTGATAGCCTGATCGTGCGGCCGCCCGTGAGCGCCGCGTTTACGGTTTCACCTGGCGAGGAAGTCGCCGATGGCAGTGACGGTGCGCGGATCTTCCTGCATGGTAAAATGGCCGACATCTTTCATGATCATCGTCCTTGCATTAGGGATGCGCTCCTGCCAGAGCGGTGCCTGTGAGGCGGGCAGCATGCGGTCCTTGTCGCCCCAGACGATCAGCGTTTCGTTGGGAATCCGGCTTAACCAGCGGCCGAGATTGGGATGGCCCATGCCGTGAACCTTGAGGATGTTGCCGAGTGCCGGGCCTTCCTTCTCGCGGGCTGCCATGAATGCCTCCACCGACGTACATTCCGAGCCGCCGGGAAAATAGCGGGCGGCGATCCCGACATTGTGCGCGAGATAGGCCGGGAATTCCTCGGGTGGAATCTGGCTTAGATCGGCGCCGAGATGATCGGGATGATTGAGGCCGGCCGGCGCATTCAGCACCAGTTTTCCGAACCGCTCACCGGCGACTGCGGCAATCTCCGCAGCCATCCAGCCGCCCATGGAATGCCCGACCAGATGCGGCCGCTCGATGCCGAGGGCTTTGACGAGGCGGAGGTTATGAACGATCAGGTCCTGCATTCCGGTGATATGTGGCGCCTCGGCGCTTTCGCCGAAGCCGGGATGGAACGGCAGATAGACACGGAAGCGATCCGCCAGCCCGCGCGCCCAGTCATGGCCCTCGATCGTCGCCGCGCCGTGCAGCGCAAACACCGCTGGACCGCGGCCAATCGCCTTGACGACGGAGCGGATGCCATCGATGTCATGGATCAGAGTTTCAAATTCCATTGAATATCCTCCTCGAACAATCCGTCACGCGGACTCGGCCGCGATCAGCACCTTGCATTGCGTCGTCCGGCGCCGAAGCCCCTCAAAGGTCTCCGGCACGTCGCCAAAGCAGATCCGGCCGGTGATCAACGCCTGCGGGCGATATCGGCCAGGCCCGAGTGCATCGAGTGCCGTTTCAAATTCGGCCATGTTGAAGAACACAGCGAAGATCAGCTGGATTTCCTTGGACAACGCCTTAAACGGGTCCCAGTCATCGCCGCCGACGCAGAGGCCGACGCCGACCACAGTTCCATGCCTTCGCACCATCTTGCAGGCGAAGTTGATGAGACCGCGCTTTCCGACGCATTCGAAGACGATGTCGGGCTCGCCGCCAGCTTTGGCACGAAACTCGTCCGCCAGGCCGGGGCCGGACAGGGCAAAACCGGTCGCACCGATCGCAGCCGCGCGTTCTTCCTGATGCCGATTGATGTCGGCGACAATGACGTCGCGGGCACCATGCCGGCGTGCCCAGAAGGCGACCAGCAGGCCGATCGGCCCCGCGCCCAGGATCAGCACGCGGCTGCCCGGCTTCAAGCCGGATCGCATCACGCAGTGCAGCGCCACCGCAACCGGCTCGGCAAGCGCCCCCTCGGCTGTCGGCAAATCGTCGGGAAGGACACGGCATTGCCGCGCCGCGACGGTGGTAAACTCCGCATAACCGCCGCCGATCAGCCGCATCTCTGCGCACCAGGCGGGCTCGCCCCGCATGCAGCTGTCGCAATGGCCGCAGCCCCGCATCGGTGCCACCGCGACCCGATCGCCCGGCTTAAGCTCGGTCACGCCGCCGCCACAGCCCACCACCTCTCCGGCAAATTCATGGCCGAGTACATCATATTGCTTGAGGCCGAAGGTCTTGGGATCCTCGGTCATGTGCAGGTCGGAGCCGCAGATGCCGCAGGCGGCAATCCTGAGCAGGACCTCGTCTTCCACAGGCTCGGGCACAGGGCGTTCGCCTGTTATCAGCGGCAATCCGACACCATCGAAAATTACGGCTTTCATATCCGCTTCTCCATCAGCTTTCGTCGTGTCGGAAACCACGGCGCATCCACCACCTTGCAGATCAGCCCCCAGATGCCGCCGCGGGCGAAGAGCGCCATGAAAAGGGTCATCAGGCCGAGCACCACGAGATAGGTTGCGCCGAACTGGCCAAACCAGCGCTCCGCGAAAAAGTAGATGAGGGCGCCGATCAGCACACCTTCCAGCGATCCCAGCCCACCAACCATGACGATGAAGATCGCGATGTTGGCCCAATTCGGGTCATAGGCCGAAGGCGGCGTGATGCGGAGTTGGGCCATGAAGTAGATGGCGCCCGCGAGGCCTGTCCCCACGGCTGCCGCGATCCAGATCAGAAAGCGCAGGCGCCCGACATTGACCCCCTGGCTCGCCGCCGCCACCGGGTTGTCGCGCATGGCGATCAGCGCCAGGCCGTAGCGCGAGCGCAGCAGCAGATAGCTGCCGCCGACCGTTACCAGCAGCATCAGCGCACAGAGAGCCGAGACGCCCACGGCGCGTTCCATAGGAGAATAGCTGGTCATAACGCGCAGGCTCATGCCGGCGCCGGCATTGACATAGCCGAAGACCGAGGTGGCGAGGCGCATCACCTCGGCCGCGACCCACGTGCCGATCGCAAAATAAGGCCCGTCGAGGCGATGCAACAGACCATAGGTGGGGATGGCGAGCAGCGCCGGCGCGATCAGCGCGAGCATCACGGCGACGAAGGGATTGATGCCCCAGAGCTGCGCCATCACGAACATCATATAAGCAGCTATGCCGACAAAGGCCTGCTGACCCACCGAGACCACGCCGGCATAGCCTGCGAGCAGGTTCCACATCTGCGCGACCGCGATGTAGCAGCAAAGTTCGACCACGTCCCGGATAAGGCCCTGGCTGGCCCAGAGCGGCATCGAGGCGACGGCAAAGAGCACGGCGACGGCGAGGGTCATTGCGACTGCACCGGACATGGTCTGGCGCTGGACGCGGACAGATGGGAGGTCCATGGTGTCGGCAGGACTGGCGGCGTGCGCAGCTGTGGGCGCTTCGGTCACGGTCTCAATCCTTTCCGAGAAGGCCTTGCGGCCGCAGCGCAAGAATCATGAGGAAGACAAGATGGCCGGCGAGGATGCCGAAGCCGGGATCGATGCGAAAACCGACCGACTGGCTAATGCCGAGCACCATGGCGCCCAAGAAGGCACCCCAGATCGAGCCCATGCCACCGATGATCACCGCTTCGAAGGCATAGATCAGCTGGAAGGCACCGTCGGCCGGCGACACCGTCGAGCGCATCGACTGGAAGACGGCCGCAAAGCCCAGAATGCCCACCGCCAGCGCTGTTGCGCCAGCATAGACGGTCTTGGGGTTCACGCCCGTCATGGCTGCGGCCTCGACATCGGCGGAGGCGGCGCGCAGTGAGCGGCCAAAGCGGGTATATTGCATCGTCGTTGCCAGTCCCGCGGTCAAAACCGTGGCGGTAATCAGCACGATCACCGGCAGCACGCCAACGAAAAGCGGCCCGACCTGGAAAGAGGCCTGCGCGATACCACCGCTCGGCAGTGACCGCGTATCCGCGGACCATACCTGCAACATCGCATTCTGCAGCGCAATCGAAAGTCCGAAGGTCGCGATCAGCGACGGCAGCGGATCGGCACCGACAACCCGATTGAGAATCAGTCGCTGCAGGATGACGCCGATGATGCCGCCGAGCGCAACCAGAACCACCAGAACCGACCACGGGCCGAGGCCGAAGGTCGAGGCGAGGCTGATGCCGATCAGGGCCAGCAGGATCATCAGGTCGCCATGGGTGATGTTGACGACCCGCATCACACCGAACATCAGCGCCATGCCGAGCGCATATTGGGCATAGAGGCCGCCGAGCAAAATGCCCTGGATCAGTCCGTCAAGCCACTGCATGGGACACTCCGAAATAGGCTTCGCCGATCGCCTCGCGAGACATCTCGACCGAGCGGCCCGTCAGCGTCACGCGACCCTCCAGCATGCAGTAGAGCCGGTCCGAGGCGGACTTGGCCAATCCCACATCCTGCTCGACGAGCACGACAGCGGTGCCGCTCTTCGAGATCGAGGGGATCGATTGATAGATTTCACGCACCACCTTCGGGGCGAGGCCCAGACTGATCTCGTCGCAAAGCAGGAGCCGCGGCTGATTGAGCAGAGCACGGCCGATCGCCACCATCTGCTGCTGTCCGCCGGATAGCGACTGCACTGGCGCTGACTGCTTTTCCTCAAGGATTGGAAACAGCGCGAAGATACGCTCGATCGTCCAGGCGTCACCACGACCGGGCGCGGCGTGGTCGACCGCCACGCGGAGATTGTCGACAACGGACATTCCGGCAAAGAGCCGGCGTCCTTCGGGTACGATCGCCACGCCCCGGGCCACCATGCGGTGCGGCTGGCTGCCGCCGACCGGCTGGCCGTCAAGGCGCACCATATCGGAGGCCACTCGCAGCAGTCCCATGATCGATTTCAGGAGCGTGGATTTTCCGGCCCCGTTCGCACCGATCAGGGCCACGACCTCGCCCGCCGCGATCTCGAAATCGATGCCGTAGAGCGCCTGGAAATCACCATAGCGCGCCTTGAGCTCATGCGTGGAGAGAAGCACCATGCTCGTCATGCCTCGATCCCCATATAGACGCGTCGCACCTCCGGATTCTTGATGATATCGTCCGGCAGGCCTTCGGCGATCTTCTCGCCGAAATTCAGCACCATGATCCGGTCGGCCACGGCAAGCAGAGCGTGGAGCACATGCTCTATCCAGACGATGGTCACGCCGCGGTCGCGGATGCGGCGGATCAGCTGAACGAGCGCCTTGCCCTCCTCATCGGTCAGTCCGCCGGCGATTTCGTCAAGCAGCAGCAGGCTCGGCCCCGAGGCCAGTGCACGGGCGAGTTCCAGCCGCTTGCGATCAAGCAGCGTCAGAGACCCCGCCGAGCGATTGGCCCTGTCGGTCAGTTCGCAATCGCGCAGGATCTGAGCGCAGAGCGCGTAGCTCTGGGCTTCGGAACGCCCGCCGCCGAAGGTTGCGGCGACGAGCAGATTTTCGAATGTCGACATGCCGACATAGGGACGCGGAATCTGGTAGGTGCGGCCAATGCCGATCTTGCACCTTGAATAGGGCGGCTGGCCGACGAGACGCTGACCGGCAAACACAAGCTCGCCGGCATCATTCCTCAGATCGCCGCTGATGAGGTTGAAGAGCGTGGTCTTACCTGCCCCGTTCGGGCCGAGAATGCCCAGCACCTCGCCGCTCCGGACATCGAAACTGATATCCTGCAGAACGTGCAGGGCGCCGAAGGATTTGCTCAATCCTCTCGCTTCGAGCAATACGCCGTCCAATAAGACCTCCACTCAAGACAGGGGCAGGCGACGCATTGCGCCCGCCCGTCCCGTTCACATTCCCATGCGAAAGCACGGGTCGGCCCGGTGTTCGGCGCCACTCAGGCCCAGTTGAGCACCTTCATTTTCTGCTCGGGCTCGAACAGCTTGTTGACCGTGTTGTCGACGATCTTCAGGTCATAGGGCCATTTTTCACCCTTGACCCACTGGCCGCCGAAGATCGGCGCCGTGGAGACGTTCTTGTGCGGGCCGTTGGAGAAGTCGACCTTGCCGATCAGCGTGTCGATCTTGGTCGCCACCATGGCGTCGCGATTGGCCGTGCGGTCGAGCGGATTGGTCGAACGCTTGAGAATGTCGAGCGCCACCTCCCAGATCGCGTGACTGTAACCGAGCGGCTGCGTCCATTGCTTCTTGGTCTCGCTCTCCCACTGATTAGCGATGTCGCGGCTGACCTGCCCGGTCAGTGTCGACTTGAAGGGGAAGGCCGGCGTCCACCACACCTCGGACGACATCCCGTCACCGAGCGGGCCGAGCGCCTGAACGCCACCGGGGAACAGCAGTGCCGCTGCCACCGTGACGGCCTTGGGCTTGTAGCCTTGCTGGGCGCACTGGTTGATGAACGTCTTGAGGTCATCGGGATAGGTGATGCCGCCAACGATCTCGCAACCGGCATTTTTGAAGGCGGCGATCTGTGCCGAATAGTCATTGGTGCGCGGCTGGAAGAAGCCCGGCACAATGATTTCGAAGCCAGCTTTCTGCGTCGGTGCCGGCAAGCCGTAGTCATTGTTGCCCCAGGTCTCGCCGTCGGCGTTCTGTGGGAAAAGCATGCCGACCTTGCGGTTGGTATCAATCGTGTTCCACAGGCCGACGAAGGTGTTGAGCGCCTCGTCGAGACCCCAGAAGAAGTGATAGGTCCAGTTGAACGGCTTCTTCTGGCCGCCACGCGGGAAGATGACCGCCTGCCACGGCGCACCGGTCGAAAGGCAGGGGCATTCATTCAGCTCCGCCTGGTCGGCCGACGGGCTAACGGTGTCGGTGGTCGATGCCGGCAACAAGAGATGCACGCCGTCGTTTAGGATGAGGTCGCCCGCCACTTCCGCGGCGCGGTTGGGATCGGACTGACTATCGCGGATCAGGATTTCGACATCGAACTTGCCAACGGCGGTCTTCAGCCCATCCTTCAGCAGCGCCTTGACCTTGTCGGCAGCCCAGCCGTCGGTCTCGCCGAACAGGGCGAGCGGCCCGGTCGCCGGCGTTACGAAGCCGATCTTGATCGTGCCGGCCGATTGCGCTCGGGCGACCATCGGCGCGCCGAGTGCCGATGCGGCCAATCCGGCACCGATGCCCTTCAGCACGGTCCGGCGTGATGGTTGTACAAATTTCGTGTTCAGGCGCACCTTGGTCTCCTCCCTCTGGTGTGATGTGGCTTGCACGCATCTTCGTGACTGCCGACCGTTCCTCCCTGGCCGGCGGTCACATCACCTGATGCGGTTCATCGCGCCGCCATCGATCACGATCTGGCTGCCAGTAACGTAGGACGAGCACGGCGAAGCCAGGTAAAGTGCAAGGCCCTTTATGTCGTCAGTGTCGCCAATCCGCCCGATCAGCGACTGTTGCTCGAAGGCTCTGCGATCTTCGGGGATCTTCAGTCGGCCGCCGGCGATGTTGGTCATGAAAGGACCGGGCGAGATGCAGTTGATGAGAATACCGAACATGCCGAGTTCCATCGCCATCTGGCGCACGAAATGATCGACTCCCGCCTTGGCCGGCATGTAGGGCGTACCAACGATGGCCTCGTTGATCTGGCCCGCAATCGAAGATGTGACGACGATGCGGCCTCCGCCGGTCGCCTTCATATGGCGCGCTGCGTGCTTCACTGTCGTGTAGACTGAGGTGAGATTGACCTCGATGACCCGGTCCCAGTGATGATCGTCGAGAACATCGATCGCGCCTTCGGAAATGCGCTCGCCCGTGGTCGACAGGAAACCCGGTCCGGCATCGATACCCGCATTGGCAAAGACCACATCGATTCTGCCATGCCGCTCGGCCACCGCGTCAAAGGCAGCTTTCATTCCCGCGCGGTCGGACACGTCGACGACCTGGCCCCAAACCTCGCCGCCATTGGCCTTGATTTCGGCCACCACGGTATCGAGCGTTGCCGCATTCAGATCGAAAATGCAGACTCGCGCGCCGTTATCCGCCATCACCTCGGCATAGGCACGGCCGATGCCGCTGGCGCCGCCGGTGACGATGACCGACTTGCCGCGAACATCGAACATTTCTTTCAATGTCGCCATTCTCTCTCTCCCCGATAGAGAGAAAGCTAGCAGGCAGCAACGGCTCTGTTGATAATTTCTTTCGAATTTAATATGTCGAAACGTTATATGCGATGGACCGCAAATAACGGGACGTTTTCCCGAAATGCAACTACCGACAGCTACTCCCCATGGCCGTAACGTGGATGCCGAACCAAATGGCCTGGACTAAGCCTCTCGACCAGCTCGACAGCTTCGGCGACGTTCCTGACCAGCGTGACGCCATTCCACCACCTGCCGCGCCAGCAACGGCCGCTCTTGATCCCTGATGCCACTCGGCGATTGCATATGAGGCCGTTGACCAGGTGAGGAACTCGCATGTTGCGTTCGGGATAGCGGCACTGGACTGGGATTAAGCGGAGACAAGGCCGCGATCATCATGATGAGGTCGGGCAAGCCATGGCGCAAGCTACAGACAAGCGGAAGACCGAAAGTCTCGTCAAGGGCGCGACGCCATAGGTCGAGCCGCTCAACATCTCGATCTCAATGGGTGGCCATCGACTGCGGCTGGTTGAGGCGGCTGCGGACGGCGGTCAGTTCCGAGGTCGTATGGTTGAGGCGGTCTGCAAGCACGCGCATGATCTCGACGGCCATTTCCGGAAAATCGCTGAGCAGCTTCAGGAAATGCTCCTTGCTGATCTTCAACGCTTCAAGCCTGGACGTGGCCTTTACCGTGGCGGTACGAGAAACGTCGCAGAGGATCGCGATTTCGCCGACGATGGAATTCACATCGACTTCGGCAACCTTGATCTCGCCGGCCGGGCTATCGACGAGAATATCAGCGGTTCCGGAAAGAACAACATAGGCGGCATCTCCCTGATCACCCTGATGAAACAGGGTTTGGCCAGCATTATAGCTGACGCGATCGGACGTAAACGCCAAGAGTTTCAATTTCGCGGGCGCGATGCGCGAAAAAATCGGCACTCGCTTCAGCATTTCAACTTCGTCTTTCAGAAGCATGAGCTTCGGTACCCCCAGTGTTCGGCCCCAGACGCCACTGTCGAGATAGGATATTACGATAACAGTTCTTTGAACATACCGTTTTTCTCTAAAAGATCGGTACTTGATCCGCTTTCGACAAGACTCCCATGGTCGAAGACCAGAACACGGTCGAACAACTCGGCAAAGCTCGGATTGGACAATACCCAGATGATTGCCGGCGCGTATCCGTCGCTGTCGAGTTGGCCCAGGATAGCTCTCGCAATCTGGTCCTGAACGCGATGATCGAGCGCGGGCAGCGGACGGTTGCAGATGATGTAATCCGCACGCTTCAACAGCGCGCGGCCGAGATTGAGCTTCTGGCGCTGCACATTCGTCAAGCGCTTGCCACCCGAACCGACATCGAAATCCAGGCCGATCGACAGGACGCTGTCATGCATGCCAAGGCGGCCGAAGACATCATACATGATCTGGTGGATCTGCTCCGGGGCATTGGCCTGCTGATGGGCGATGCGGCCGAACAGCACATTGTCCATCAAGGTCGCCGACGCGGTAAAGCGTTCCGGATCATAGCGCTCGATGACCTTGGTGAGATCGGCCGGTATGTTCTCGTAGAATTTCGCCCGCGCCTCGACGATCTTTTCCATCAGCATCTGGGTCAGAAGGCCGAAGCGGTGACGCGGTTCGATATAGGAGAAGCTCAGGCGGATGATGGCCGCGCGTTCGTCGTCGGTCGCCGCCTCATATCCCTTGCCGTTCAGCTTCTGCAGCAGTGCCTCGTAGGTCGGAATATCCTCCGCCGTCATGAAGGTCAGCTGCTGGAAAAACGGATGGTCCGGCGGCAGATCGGTGAAAAGCTCGACCGCGTTTTCGGCGATCTCCAGGCCCATGTCGTAAAGGTCGGACACGAGCCCGGTTTCGGCGAATATCTGCCGGAAATAAGGATGCGCAGCGAGCTTGCGATTGGTCATCTGCGGCCGCTTCAATGTGCCGAACAGCAGATTTTCGCCGACCGTTGCCTGCAGGTTATAGGCATCGAACTGGAAGGGAACGACGAGGTCCTCGAGCTTTTCTTCCTCAAGCCGCGACCGCAATGCCTGCCGCAGCTCGACGATGCGCGACGTCAGATCCTCGTGCGCAGCCGCATCGACATTCGAGCGCAGCGCCATGTCGAAGATATCCTGGGACATGGCAACGGCATCGAGAACCGGACGGATCACCGAATAAATATCATCCGGCCCGGTGGCACCCGCAGCCGCATAATCGACCCAGTCGCTGTTGAGATCGAATTCCGGATTGGCCGCGCGCCGCGCTTCCGTCACGCGCCATTTGGCCTTGGTCGCCTCATCGTCGGTATAGACGGGAGCAATGAACGGCGCATGCTTGAGGCCATAGAGCAGATTACTGCGCAAGGTGCCATGGAAGAAGAAGGTTTCGGAGGAAGCGTAAGCGATGCGTCGCCCGGTTATCGATTCCGGCAATTCCAGGATATCGCGACCATCGATCGAAATGCGGCCGCTGTCCGGCCAGGTCAGGCGCCCGAATGCCTCGGCGAGATATTCACCGCCCGCGCCGCTGTCGCCAACGATCGCCACTCTTTCCCCGGGATGGATTTCGACCGAGACGTGATCCAGCACGCGCGCGCCGCTATCATCGAGGACAGTCACATTAGTGGCAACGAGGGCATGCGTGATGCGCCCTGCCGGCGCATGCGAGACGACCTGGATTTTCGGATCGATCAAATGGTCGACGCTGAACTGCTCGACCACCTGATTGTACTTGACCTGAACGTCCTGACGCGACTGGTCCCAGTCGATCAGCTCCTTCAGCGGTCCGGGCAGATCCTTATAGGCATTGATGACGGCGACGAGCTGACCGATATCCAATCGACCCTGCAAGGCCAGGAAACCGCCGATCAGATAGAACAGGAAGGGCGTGACCTGCGCGAGGAAATTATTGATGAATTTCACCAAGAACTTCCACTGGTAGAGATCGTAGCGGATCGAAAAGATCAATCCGAGCCGATGGGCGATATCGGCGCGCTCCAAGTTCGTGGTGTCGTTGGCGTGGATCGTGCCGATGCCGTCGACGATCTCGCCGACGCGGCCGGAAAGCTCGCGCGCCGTCAGCTGGCGCTGGCGGCCAAGCTCCAGAAGCCGCTTGCGCATGCGGGGAATGACGATCGCCTGCACGGCGACGATGGCGGCGGCGATCATGCCGAGCCAGAAATTCTGCATGATGATGAAGACGAGCGCCGTCACCGCCTGGCCGCCGAGAAGGGCGGGCTGCACGAAGGCATCGCCGGTGAAGCCACCCATCGGCTCCACCTCGTCCTTGATCATGGTGGCGATTTCGGCCGGCTTCACCCTCTTGAAATGGATCGGGGGGAACCGCAGCACGCGATCGATCAGCTCGAAGCGGATGCGTCGCAGCATGCGCTCGCCCAGCCGCCCCTTATAGGTATTGATATAGAGCTTGAAGAGACCGTTGAGCACGACAAGCGCCAGAAACACCATGCTCAGCGCAACGAGCATCCACATGCGGGTCAGCTGGACGCCCTGAAAGACTTCGATATGACCGATCAGCGGCGCGTTGAAGGCTATGTGCATAAAGGTCTGGGTATCGCCGGGATGCTCGAAACCCTTGCCCTGGATCGGCCCGTTGACGATCTGCTTGGGCAGGTCGAAGGACAGAAAATACGGGATCATCGACGCCGCAACGACCAGCAGTATCCAGATCTGCTCCAGCCGGGTGTTCGACCAAATGTAACGCGCTAGGCTTTTTTCCATTGCTTACTGCAGGCTTTCAGATTCAATGCCCAGCGCCGGCCTGATGCCGGCACCGATGTTACAGAGATGCGGGAAGATTTCGTTGCGGATACGTGGCCCCATTGTGAAAAGGGGAACCGCCCGGTCCTTCGTCCACGCTCCTCCCGATTCATCGATTTTTCGATTTATATCACAAGATTGCAGGAATCCAGGAGGATAAAACGACAGGATGTCTCCGATATCAGCCGCGGCTTTCTCTATATGATTTGGCGCAGGATAGCCGAGGTTCTGGCAGCACCGCCGAGATCGATGTCCGGGTTGCTCGGCTTGGGCCGCGACAACGCGGTGTTCACGGCTGCGGCCAGCAATTCGGTCGTCAATCCCGCCTCCGGCAGGGCCAATGCCAAGCCCAGTCTTTCCAGCCGCTCGGCCCTGACGGACTGCTCGGTTTCGCCGCCGGCCGTGAAGGGAACCAGAATGGCGCGACAACCGGCGACGAGTAGATCGCCGACGGTATTGTAGCCGGCTTGCGAGATCGACAGCTCCGCCCGCCGCAGCAGAGATGGAAAATCCTTGCGGAAGCGAACGAGCTCGACATTGCCGGACGCGTGTCCGGCGAGATCGGCATAGTCCTGTTCGGGCAGGTTGGGCCCGGCGATCAAAAGCCAGCGGCGATCCGCCGCCACGCGGCTTGCCGCTTCCAGCGATGCCCGGATGAGATCGCGCCCGACGGCGCCGCCGCCGGCCGATACGACGATATCGAAGGTTTCGGCAGGCTCCGGCGGCAAGGCGGGCGCGACAAGGCCGGTATAGGCGATCTTATCAGCGATCGCCTCGGTCAAGGGAAAGGTTTCCTCCAGCCGGACAAAATGCGGGTCGCCGTGAACGAGCACGCCATCGAAGTGATCGCGAAGCAGGCTTACCGTCTCCTCGTCACGGCCCGGCTTTTTCTGTTGCTGCAGAATATCGCGCACCGAGGTGTAAAGCCTCGGCTTTGGATTGGCCTGCGCGATGGCATCGAGCAGCGGCAAAAGCTCGAAACGCATCTGTCTGCGGCCGAAGGGAAAGGCTTCGATGATGACGACATCGGGGGCAGCCTGCCGGAACGCATTCAGCAGCAGATCGCGGCGACGCGACAGAAAATCCTCGCCGACGGGATTGCCAGCCTGATCGGCCAGGCCGGAAAACCCGGCGCTGCTGGCAACGACGGCAGGCAATGTGACCGAGGTGACATCCGCCCCGGGGAAGCCACTCACCGGTATGCCGCCAGTGACAACAGTTACCTGGCAGCCATCCTTTGCCAAGGCACTGGCAATGCGGCTCGCGCGCGCCAGATGACCGACGCCGAGCAGATGCTGAACGTAGAAGAAAACGCGCAAGGGCTGAGAATGCGAGGCCGTCACGCGGATTTCCGCCATTGATCTTCCCTTTGCCACTGCTCCTCGAACAACTGCGTCAACTGCCGGATACTGGCATGATAATCGAATTGCTCGCGCACCCGCCTTTCGCCCGCGTCTGCGAGCCTATGGCGCAGCGCCGGATTGCGAATGGCCGCTTCCAGCGCCACGGCGAGCGCTTGCGGGTCCTCGGATGGAACGACAAGACCATTCTCACCATCCTCGAGCAGTTCGGGAACGCCGGAGACATTGGTGGAAACACAGACGAGACGCTGGCTCGATGCTTCCACGAGCACATTCGGCAGGCCATCGCGATCGCCGTCGGCCGCCACGCGGCAAGCAAGCGCGAAGATATCGGCTTGACGATAATGGGCAAGCACATCCTCCTGTGCCAGCGCTCCCTTCCAGGTGATGTGGTCGGCAATGCCGAGTGCGTCGGCCAGCGGCTTCAGCTTTGCCAGCCCATCGCCGCCGCCGATATGGGTAAAGCGCCAGTTGAGATCGCCAGGCAACAGCGCCAGCGCCTTCAATAACACGTCGTATCCCTTCTTCTCCACCGCGCGCCCGACGCTGAGAATGAAGGCGGGGTCGGAAGCGTCCGTGCCATCCCGATCGGAATGTTCGCCGGCAAAGGGGGCGAAGCGATCGAGATCCAGGCCGTGATAGCTCAGATACACCTTGTCATCCGTCTGGATCAGATCGCGCATGTGCTCGAAGCCGGTGCGCGTGCAGGTCACCGTCCAGCGGGCGCGACCGAGCTTTTCCGAGAGTTCCCAGTCCGGCGACGTCCAGATATCCTTGGCATGCGCCGAGCAGGTCCAGGGAACACCGGTCATGATGCTGGCATAGGAGGTCACGGAAGCCGGCGTGTGGATGAAATGCGCATGCAGCCATTCGCCGCCATCGGGCCATTCATGCGCCAGAACCAATGCCTGGCCGAAGCGCCGCACGCGATTTGGGGTAATATCCCGCTTCAGGTCGGCCCAGAATTGCTTCACGAGCGGCCTGAAGCCCGGCTTGCCGATGCCCGCCAGAAAGGCCCGCAGCACCCTCAGCGGTTCATTATGCAGATATTCCGGCAGATAGACGACCCGCGCCTTGATCTCGTCATGGACGGGATGGCGCTTCTTGTCCGTCGGCTTGCGCATCGAAATCAGCGTCAGGTCGAAGCCGGCCTTTTCCAGGCCAAGCAGCTCCTGCGCAATGAAGGTTTCCGACAGGCGAGGATAGCCCTTGAGGACCACCAGTATTTTCTTCCGCATCGATAGCTTCCGATAATCTATTCGGCAACGATCGACAGCGGCGTGTAGCGCTCGCGGTCATCGAACCACTCGCCGATGGTGCGCGAAATATGCACCAGCCCTTCAAGGCGCATGTTGCTGCTGCTCGCCGAAGGCGGCGCGCGGTTCGACAGGCGCTTCAAGGCGGCGGCAAGCTGCTTCGGATCGGCGGATTCCTCCGGCAGCAGCATGTCGACGAGGCCAAGCTCGCTGGCGCGCTGAGCGCGGATCAACTGCTCCTCGCGCGGCCGGGTGCGCGGAATGATCAGCGCCGGCTTGTCGAAAGACAGGATCTCGCAATAAGTGTTGTAACCGCCCATGGCAACCACGGCCTTGGCGCCGGCGATCAGCTCTTCCATCTTGTTGTCGAACTCGATCACCTGCAGACAGTCGATCTTGCTGGCGCGCTCCAAGAGCTGGCCGCGCTCCTTGGCCGGCATATAGGGGCCGAGGACGATCAGCGTCTTCTGCGTCAGGGCGCTATCCTGCTCGAAAGCGCCGACAACATCGCTGACCAGATCGGCGCCGTCGCCGCCGCCGCCTGTCGTCACCAGGATATAGTCCTCGTCTGGCACGTGTTCGGACTTGGTGCCCAAAGTGGAAACGCTGCGCTGCAGGAAGCCGACGAACTCCATTTTCCGGCGCACGCCCGCGGGTACGTCGAGGCCGATAAGCGGGTCATGGAAATCCGGCGGACCGTAGACCCAAACACGATCATAGAATTGGTCGATCTTCTGCAGCACGTTGTTTTTCTTCCATTCCGCCTCCAGCAGATGCGGCGCGTCCATGACATCGCGCATCCCCAGAACGAGCGTCGTGCCGCGCGCCTTGAGATAGGTCAGCGTCTCCTCGACCTCGCCCTTGAGACCCAGCGGCTCCTTGTCGACGATGAAGACATCCGGCTGAAAGGTTTCCGCCGTATGGCGGATGATCGATTGCCGCATCTTCAGCGTTTCCTGAAGCGCGACATGGCTCGCCATCGACGTATATTCGCCATCACGCAGCTTGATGACGCTCGGCACTTTGACGAAATCCACGCGAGAGCGATAATCGAACGCCCCGGCAATCGTCGCGCCGGAGATAATCAGCACGTTCAGCCCGCGATAATCCTCAACAAGCGCATGCGCGATCGTCCGGCATCGCCGCAGGTGGCCAAGACCGAACGTATCGTGGCTGTACATGAGGATTCGAGCATCTTCTAAGCGCCGCTTCATTGGCAAAACCTCTGGGGGTAAAAGTCATAACGCGGTTTGTCGGCAAACGACATCCGCGACCGCTCGTCGAATTGCAATCCTGTCTTCGCCATTCACCCTGCTATTTGTAGGGATCGGCGGCATCGCGCAACCCGTCTCCTAAAAAGTTGAACGCCAGAATAACCAATATCACGGGGATCATCGGAAAAAGAAGCCATGGATAAAAGGCGATCACGCTGACGTTCTTGGCCTCGGTCAACAGGATGCCCCAGCTCGTGATCGGCGGACGAAGGCCCAATCCGAGGAAACTTAGGGCAGTTTCGCCGAGAATCATGCTCGGAACCGAAATCGTCGCGGTGGCGATCAGATGCGACATGAAGCCGGGGACGAGGTGGCGGCCGATGATGCGCGGCGTGCTTGCACCCATGAGTTGCGCGGCAAGCACATAGTCCTCCTCGCGCAAGGATAGAAGCTTGGAGCGCACGGCGCGGGCAAGCCCGGTCCAGTCCAGGATGCCGAGGATGATGGTGATGCCGAAGTAGACGATGATAGGGCTCCAGCTCACCGGCATGATCGCGGCGAGCGCCATCCACAAGGGAAGGCTCGGCAGCGACTGCAGCACCTCGATCACACGTTGCACGAGAAGATCGAAAAGGCCGCCGCGATAGCCGGCGAGACCGCCGATGACGATGCCGAGCGCAAAACTGATTGAGATGCCGATCAGACCGATCGTCAGGGATATGCGCGCGCCATAGATGATGCGCGACAAGACGTCACGACCCAGCCGGTCGGTGCCGAGCAGATACATCTGGCCGCCGACGGCCGGGCAAACCACATGAACGTTCGAATCCACCAGTCCCCAGAAACGATAGGCGTCACCCCGGCAAAAGAAGCGGATCGGCTGCACGTCGGAGGGATTGTCGGTGTAGATCCGGCGCAGCGTATCGATATCGAGCGTCATCTTGCGGCCGTAGACGAACGGCCCGACGAAATTGCCCTTGTCGAAGAGGTGGATCATCTGCGGCGGCGAATGAATATAGTCGACATTGCGGGTATGCAGCCCGTAGGGCGCCAGGAACTCGGCAATTACGATCATGCCATAGGCCAGCAGCAGAAAAATGCCGGACGCAAGCGCAAGTTTGTGCTTCTTGAACTTCCACCACATCAGCTTCTTTTGCGACGCCATATAGTAGCGTTGCTGGCCCGCGGACATGGCTTCGAACTGATCGGGATCGAAATTCGCATTCGAGACATAGTGCTCCAAAGGGGCACCGGGTTTTGGCAGGGATACGCTCACTTTGTGCTCCTGCCTTGCAAGCGGATGCGGGGATCGAGAAAGCCAAGGGCGATATCGGAGATCAGCACGCCGATAACGTTGAGGAAGGCCAGGAACATCAGGAAAGAGCCGGCGAGATACATGTCCTGGCTCTGCAAGGCCCGGATCAGCATCGGGCCGGTCGTCTCCAGAGACAGCACGATGGCGGTGATCTCTGCGCCGGATATGATCGACGGCAGGATCGATCCGATATCGGCGACGAAGAAATTCAGCGCCATGCGCAACGGATATTTCACCAGCACCCTCAACGGATGCAGCCCCTTGGCGCGCGCAGTGACGACATATTGCTTCTGCATCTCGTCGAGCAGATTGGCGCGAAGGCGGCGGATCATGCCCGCCGTCCCGGCCGTACCGACGATGATGACCGGAATCCATAAGTGCGACAGGATCGAGCGCGCTTTTTCCCAGCTCATCGGCTGCGACAGATATTTTTGATCCATCAAATGGCCGATCGATATGCCGAACCAGACATTGGCGAAATACATCAGGATCAGCGCCAGCATGAAGTTCGGAATGGCTATGCCGAGCAGCCCGAGGAAGGTCAGCCCGTAATCGCTCCAGCTATATTGATGGGTAGCGGAATAGATGCCGATCGGGAAGGCGATCAACCAGGTCAGAAGGATCGTCGTCATCGACACGAGGATGGTCAGCCAGAGCCGGTCGCCGACGACTTCCGAGACCGGCAGCTGATATTCGAAGGAATAGCCGAAATCGCCATGCAGCATACCTCCGGCCCAGTGCAGATATTGAAGCGGCAACGGCCTGTCGAGCCCGTATTCGTGGCGAAGATTCTCCATGTCCTGAAGATTCGCGGTATCGCCCTGAGCACGCAGTTCCGCGATCTGGCTATCGAAGAAGTCGCCAGGCGGCAGCTGGATGATCGTAAAGACCAGCATGGAGATGACGATCAGGGTCGGGAGCATCACCGCAACGCGCCAGAGAATATATCTAAGCATTCGGACGATCCTCCTTCATCCAGAAGGTGTCCGGCATGTAGACGCCGAGCAGACAGGTCGGGTCGAAGCCGTAGAGCGCCTTTTCCGGCACGTTCTGCATACGAGCCGAATGCACGATCGGCTGGAAAGTGCCGTTGATCAGACCGATGGAGAAAACCTGGTCCGTATAGATCTTCAGCATCTTGTGCCAGACCTCGGCCCGCTCGAAGGAGGAGGCAGCCTCCTCCCATTCGCCGAGCAGCTTGATCAGCTCGGCTGCCTCAGGCACGTCCGGAGCCACGCCTTGCGTCTGGCGCGACAGATAGTACATGCCCCAAAGCGGCCATTGCATCTGGTCACTGGTCGTCGGTGCCAATTCACCCGGATTCATGTCGGCCGTTGCCACGCCATTGTCGAGGCCGTACCACAGCGACATCAGAATGCGGCCGCCCATGGCGCGGCTGCGGAAAATATCACGTTGCGATACGCGCGTGAAAAGTGCGACGCCGACCTTGCGCCAATGATCGGTAATCAATTCCAAGACGTCCGTGTCGAGCGTGCTTTCGCCCGGCGTCTCGACCGTGATTTCCATGCGCCGACCATCCGGCAACAAGCGGACGTCGTCTTCATCCCGCTTGCCCAGACCGACAGCGTCCAGAAGAGCGTTGGCCTGATCCGGATCGTGCTCGATCCAGGCAGAGGCATATTCAGGTTTGAAAAGCGGGCTGTCGGGCAACACCGTGTTGGCGCTTGCGGTCCCGAGACCGTAGAAGACAGCCATATTGATTTCATGACGATCGATCGCAAGCGACAGCGCTCTGCGCACCCGAATATCGCGCAAGAGGTCGCGCCAGACGGCGTCGGCGCTGTTCAGATTGGGGTAGAGGGCGACACGCGATCCGCGCGCCGCTTTCCAAAGACTGACCTTGATCTTGCTGGGATCGCGTTTCTCCGCCTCCTTCAGGAAGGTATAGTCGTTGAAGTCTATGCCGGTTGCCTGCAGTTCGCTTTCTCCCGCGCCGGTCTTAGCCGGGATGATCGATGACGAGCTGATGTCCAGGATCAAGCGATCGATATAGGGCAGTTGCCGGCCGTTCTCGTCGACGCGATGAAAATAGGGATTGCGCTCGAACACGAACTGCTCGGCCGGCGGCGGCGTCGTGTTTTTCCAGGGATCGAGCACCGGCAGATTGGGATTTTCCGGACGATACGAACGGCCCATCTTGATATGCAGATCCTGCCATTTCTTCGCCCTGTTTTCCTGCATCAGCGAGGAAAGACGAATCTTGTCCTGGTATTTCTTGTGGAACTGCTTGAGATAGTGGGCCGGCCCGGCAATGACGAGCGGCTGCGGGGCGGCGAGAATCGGCAGGAAATTCGGATTGGGATCATCCCAGGTGTAACGCACCGTCAGCTCGTCGAGCATCTCGAAATTCGGCAGGCTTCCGTGCGGACGCAATTCAAGCGCGCCGCCGCCTGGTGTCAGCTCCTTATTGAGAATGACATCCTCCCACCAGTAGCGGAAGTCGTTGGCGGTAAACGGATGTCCGTCAGACCATTTGTGCCCTTCACGCAACTTGAAGGTGAAGACCGTATCGTTGACGGCGGAAAAGGATTCCAGAATATCCGGCTGCAGTGTCAGCGTGCGATCATAACCGACGAGGCGCGCATAGCCGTAGATCGTCATGAGACGAATATCGTTCTGGCTGCCGATGATGGTGCGGACGGAGCCGCCATAGCGGCCCGGCGTGCGCCCCATGGCGGCGACATTGACGACGCGCGGAAATTTCGGCAGCCGCTTCGCTAGATGCGGCATCTGACCGGCCCGCAGCCAATCGGCGAGATAGTCCGGCTCGTTGTCGACCTCCGCCGCGGCAAGAGGCGGCGGCAGCATGGTGGAAGCCAGCAGGCCGAGAAAGGTTCGCCGCGTTACCATTTGCGCAGCTCCTGGGCTTCGACGCCCCGGCGGGCGCGAACGAAATGGCCGCCCCCCAGATCCGCATAGGCAAGCTCTCCGTCCGCTCCTTCCGAGAATTGCGGCCCCCATTTCTGTTTGGCGGCCGGCCCCTCGCTGTTCAGGGCGGAGAAATCCAGAGGCCGGTCGAGATCGGGGAACGGGACTGCGGCAAGCAACGAGCGCGTATAGGGATGAACGGGATCGCGCAGGATGATTTCGCGCGGCGCGATTTCGACGATGCGCCCCCGCGCCATGACGGCGATCCTGTCGGCCATGTAATCGACCACGGCGAGATTGTGCGAGATGAACAGGTAGGTCAGGCCGAGTTCCTTTTGCAAGTCCTTGAGGAGGTTCAGGATTTGCGCCTGAACGGACACATCGAGCGCCGAGACCGGCTCATCCAGGATGAGAAGCTTCGGCCCAAGTGCCAAGGCGCGCGCAATGCCGATGCGCTGGCGCTGGCCGCCGGAAAAGCTGTGCGGGTAGCGGCTGAGAAAATGCTTGTCGAGGCCGATCGCCTGCATCAGCGCCTCGACCTTCTCCTTGCGCTCGGCGCCGTCGCCATGGCCATGGATCTCCAGGGGCTCGCTCAGGATATTACGGATCGTCATGCGCGGAGAAAGGGAGGAAACCGGATCCTGGAAGACCATCTGTATCTTCGTACGCAGATCCATCAATTCGTCGCCCTTGACGGACAGCACGTCGATCTTGCCGCTGCCGTCGTCGAAGCTGACGGAACCGCTGTCGGCCGTGATGCCGCGCATGAGGATCTTGCTCACCGTCGTCTTGCCGCAGCCGCTTTCCCCGACCAGGCCAAGACATTCGCCGCGGCGGATATCGAAGCTGACATTATCGACCGCGCGGAACTTCGTGCTATCCCGCCTGCCGAACAGGCCACCGGCCTTCGATGTATAGGTCTTGGTCAGGTTGCGCACGCTGAGCAGGACATCGGGTGCCGTGCCGGCGGCGGGTACGCCGTGGCCGATCAGCTTCTTCTTGCCGGAGAAGGTACCGAGATTGACGGGAACATCCCGCAAGGACTTCAACCGTTCGCCCGGTTTCATATCAAAATGCGGCACCGCCGACATCAGGGCCTTCAAATAGCGGTGCTGCGGCTGACGGAAGATCGTTTCGACCGGCCCGGCCTCCATGATTTCGCCGTGATAGATGACGACGACCTCGTCGGCCATGTTGGCGACAACACCGAGATCGTGGGTGATCAGGAGCATCGCCATGTTGAGGGTCTGCTGGAGGTTGCGCAGCAGCCCGAGAATTTGCGCCTGGATGGTGACGTCAAGCGCTGTCGTCGGTTCATCGGCGATCAGAAGCGCCGGATTGCAGATCAGCGCCATGGCGATCATCGCGCGCTGGCGCATGCCGCCGGAGAGCTCGAAAGGATACATGTCGAAGGTATGGTAGGGATCCTGAAAGCCGACGAGACTCAGCATTTCCTCGGTCTTCTCGCGCTGCTCCGCCCTGCTGCTGCCGGGGCTGTGAATGCGGAGCACTTCGCTGATCTGGTTGCCCACCGTATGCAGCGGCGACAGTGACGTCATTGGCTCCTGGAAGATCTTGGCCATGCGCGCGCCGCGCAGCCTGCGCATGGCGGCGCCGTCACGCGGCAGTTGGAGAAGATCGGTGGTCTCGCCGTCGAGCGGGTCGGTAAAAAGAATCCGCCCCGTCGCCGTCGCCGGCGTCGGCAGGATGCCCATGATCGACTGGCTGATAATGGATTTGCCGGAGCCGGATTCGCCGACCAGCGCCGTGACCTTGCCGGGAAGCACCCTCAAACCGGCGTTTTTGACGACACGCAGATTGTCCCCGTAAAGGGAAAACGAGACGTCGAGGTTCTCAATACGCAGTAGATCAGTCCCTGACGCCATACATATTACTTCCCGCTCACATGACCTTTGTGGCCTTATGCGGCACACTAACGTAGGGCATAACGGGTGTCTAGCTGGTCAAAGCGGTGCAAAGACTGTAAAAATTCTGTCGTCTTTCCAGTGATATATCGGCCGATGCTGAACCAGGCGGCGGCAGAGGTCACTGGGTCAGGTTTTCGACTTGAACGCGGCCTTCGAACTTCTTGGCGTCCCTATGCAGGAGGATAACCTGCTCGGCCTCGGAGAGCCCATCCGCCGCAGTGTCGTGGAAAACCTCCGCGATACCATTGGCAATGGCTGCTGCCATCGGAGAGACCACGGTAAAGCGCTGGCGCACTCCGCGGAGTTTTTCCTCGCCGAGCGTCCCCCATTCGCAGTCGGTATAGCCGGAAAAGGCCTGGCTTGCGACAA
Organism: Rhizobium sp. KNZ2-6A; assembly: GCF_056755475.1. Lineage (NCBI taxonomy): Bacteria > Pseudomonadati > Pseudomonadota > Alphaproteobacteria > Hyphomicrobiales > Rhizobiaceae > Rhizobium > Rhizobium sp. KNZ2-6A. The sequence goes on from NZ_JBNDIC010000002.1 coordinate 109,123, forward strand.
CCTCCGTTCCGTATTTCTTGGTCAGGGACTGCAGCCGCTCCACCTCGTTGACGGCAGCGCCGAAGGCTGAGAACGTCAACCGATCCTTCAATCCGACATTGCCGAACATGACGTTGCCGACATGCAGGCCTATTCCGTAACGCACTTTGCTGAGGCTGCGCGACTGACGATCCTTGTTGAGGGCGGCAACGCGGCGCTGCGCCTCGAAGACGGCCGATAGTGCCGCCTCGCAGGCCACCTTGGACGGATCCTTGTGCCGGCCACAGGGATAGACCGCAAGGAATCCATCGCCGAGAAAGCTCATGATTTCGCCGCCATTGCGGTTGAAGGGCGCTGCGATGGCATCGAAGAACTCGTTCAGCGTATCGATATAGGCCTGTCGCCCTTCCTTCTCGGCATAGACGGTGGATTGCCGCATATCGCCCATGACCAGCGCCGCACGGATCGTCTCGCCGTCGCCGCGGCGGACCTGCCCGTTCAGAACGCGGTTGCCGGCATCGCCGCCGAGATAGGTGGTCAGCATGTTATTGGCAAGCTTACCCAGAACCGCCATCTTGGCCGCCATGGCGAGATGGTTCTGCATGCGCATCAGCGCTCCGATCATCTCCTCGCTGAAACCGCCAAGGCTATCGGTGGACCAGGAGCCCATCATGCCCTGGACCGAGCCGGCCCCGAAGGTCTGCACGAAGGCCAGGTAGTCGGTCACCTTCTCCTTGCGCAGGTCCTCGAAAATCGGAAACTCCACGGCTCCGTCCACATCGATCCGACGGCGCAGATGCAGAAGATTATTGGACAGAAGGTAATAATAGGGGCTCTGCATGAAGCGTTCCGGCTTATCGTTCACATGGCGATAGCCTTCGATCGTCAAACCGCCAGCGCGCCGCCAGGTAAAGCCGAGAGCGTCATAAAGCGGATGCAGCATGGAAAAGGTCAGATGCACGCGGATAAGCGGCATTCCCGTCGCCGCCATGCGCTCGCAGAAGCCGCGCACGATGGTTTCCAGGTTTTCGCCCGTCAGCGCCGCCTGCGTCAGCCATTCCGCCACTTTGTCGAGAAGAATATCGGAAACACTCGAATGAATAGTCATTTTCCCCGCGGCCCATCTTGAAATGCCTGATGCTCCATCCCGGCCATGGAAAGCCGCCATCTCCGCAACCCCGGCCTATCGGCTTGAGGTCGGACAAAATCATCATGCGACAGCGTCGATGCTTTCCTTCGTCAGGTCATGTCGACGCCAGAAAATTCGGCTGCATCTCTCCCGCGCCCCGCATATGAAATGCAGCAAAAGACAATCGCCGCAAGCGACGACTCTCGTTTTGTTCTCTTTGAGATAAGGCGCATATGACGCTGAAACAATGGGTAAAAACGAAGCGCATCGATAAAAATCGCAACCGCAACCTGAACGCGTCAGCCGCATCACCGCTCCATCGCGCGAAAATCACTCGCCCACGGCGAGCGCCGGCGGCCCCTTTTCCCGCAAGGCCATCGCCGCCATTGCATAGCCGCCGCTCGCACCGTCGATGAAATGCATATGGTCGCGCATGAGCGGGGTCGGCACGAAGCAGGTCATCAGGGCGCTGTCCTGCCGGTGCAGCCCGAAGCGGCAGACACCTTCGGCCTCGGCCTGCAACAGGCGTGCCTCGATGCGCTTGAGATGCGCGGCATCGACGTCGATGGTCATTTTCAGCCCATCGTCGAATTTGCGGAAATCGGAATTTGCGGCAAGGTCCCGCCGATAGATCTTGGCGTCGAAGGTCGCAGCTCTTACGCCGAACTTGTCGAGAATCCAGATAAGGACGATCTGCGCGTCGATGGCCAGCTTCCGCCACCAGCGATCGGCGGGGGCGGCCACGGCGCGCGCTTCGATATCCGCGCCGCCGAAGCTCAATGCAGGCGTCGGGCCTTCGACAGGCACCGGATGGCCGTCGCGGTTCTGCTCGGCGGAAATGGCAATGATATCGGCGACCAGCCGCTGAAACTTTGCGTCGTTCCCAGCCTCGCCGGGAATGGCGATGATGGAGACGATCTCGCCATTTTGCGCCTCGATCGGGTTCCAGCGACAGGAAAGACCGGTCAGATCCGGCTCCGCCTTTGTCGGCAGCGCCTCGACGACGAAGTTCCCTGCTTTCATCTGCCTTTCCGCCCAGCTCGTTCCGCCGCCGGAAAACATGGCATAGGAAACGTAGCTGCTCGGGTTGAAGCGGGCGACCCGCACGTCCAGACCCTCGCCGCGAATCACCGTCATCGGCACCAGCGCCGTACGCAAGTCGAGCTGCAATTCCTCCATCACCCAGGCCCGGACGGCCGCCAGCGCATGGCGCACCCGCTCCTCCCCCGACGGCGGGATCGCCACCAATGCGCCGTCGCCTCCGAAAGCGAAGGGATAATCGCCTCTCTCCAATGCGTTGAGCACGGCGGAAATCACGCTGGCGCCCGCCATGTTGACGGATTTGTAGTGGCCGGCGGCGATCGCCTTCGTCGAGCTGACGATATCGGCGATGGCAATCAACCAGTCGTCCGGCAGCGGCTGATAATTGGCGCTGTCGGTCACGCCCTCGAAACGGGTGAAGCCCGTGAGTTTATGGAAGAAATCGTCTTTTGATGGCTCGACCATGATATTTCCCCCTTCAGTGCGCGCCGCGACAATCTATCCCTACAGCAAACGCGTCGAAAAACCAGCGGGCGGTCGACGCCGTGACGCAGGCCGTGCTACTCCGGTCAAGGGAGAGGCACAAGACGCCAAGGATATTTGAAATACGATGAGCCGCCTGGATAGTTTCATTCGCCGCCTGAGCGCACAGCGCGATATCCTCAACGCCGTTGCCGACGAGGTCAGAACGATTGACGGTCCCGTGCTGGAACTCGGGCTCGGCAATGGCCGCACCTTCGACCATCTGCGCGAACTTTTCCCCGATCGCCGCATCGTCGCATTCGATCGGGCGGCCAATGCCTATGGCCCGTCCATGCCGTCGGCCGACAACCTCATCCTTGGTGAAATCAAGGATACGGCCAGGGACTTCGTCGGCGCGAGGGCCTCGCTTGCCCATGCCGATATCGGCACCGGCTACGAGGACAAGGATGCGGTGACGTTGACCTGGCTGCCCGGGATCATGGCCGGCGTGCTCGCTTCAGGCGGGATCGCCGTCAGCGGCCTTCCCCTTGATCATCCGGATCTTCAGGCATTGCCCCTGCCCGAAGCCGTCAAGGAAGGCCGTTATTTCATCTATCGGCGTTGCTAAGGCATTTCCCAGGAGAAGCGAACCGCTCTGGTTTCAGCGCAGAAACAGAACGTCGAACTGCTCGCCTTCGCTGGGCAGTTCGCCGACTTTCATGGTCTGCACGCCATCTTCGAAAAATGCGAGGCATTCGTTATAGTGCCTGGCGAGATCGGCAATGAAAGCCTTGGCCTGATCCTTGCCGTAGAAGGCAGGGGTAAATTCCATATAAAGCGGCACCTTGCGCGCCATCAGAGCCTGCATCGACCGGCATGCGACCGGCTCGTAACCTTCGATATCCATCCAGATCAGGCCGATATCGGCGGGATCGATGCCGGCCTGCTGCAGAATATCGGGAACGGCCAGGACGGGAACCGAGATTTTTTCGTCGGTTGCGCTCTGGCGCAACGCACTGCTTTTGCCGTGATTCTTGTGATTGAGGTAGAAGTCGAGCTGTCCGCCGTGATCGCCGGCGGCGCAATTGACCGCCGTTACCATCTGCTGCAGGCCATTATCGGCAATGTTGATCGCCAGCAGCCGGAAATTGCGCGGGTCCGGCTCGACGCTGACAATACGGTCATAGGCGCCACTCAAGGCAAAATAGCAGGTTTGCGTACCGATATTACCGCCGAGTTCCAGAAGAACGGAGCCCTTGCGCACCAGGCCGCGCTCGCGCAGCACGCTCAGCAGCCGGTCGACATGATCGCGCTCGAAATGCCCTTTGCGAAACACCTTGCGGCCGATGTAGTCGGCCGGCGAGAAGCTCAGGACATGGTCGCCGCAGTCCACCGTCATCGTCTTGACGCGCGGGCCGAGCGCGCTGACGAGAATGTCCCGACCCAGGCGCGTGTCGAGCAGGCGGCTGGCGATCGCATCCCGTTTCCTGCGAAGAGCGCGGCGCCAGTATTTTCTTGTCAGCATCTTGCGGTCGAACATGCCGAGCATCCCTACACCAGGGCCGTCCCGTTGCAAACCGAGAAGATCGGTTACCGCGCTGCCTGCGCTCTGTCCGGGACATCAGGCAAAGCGGCTGCTCGTTTCCTTCGAAACGATATAGACTCGCAGCGGTTCGCCACGGCCGCGCACGGCAATCTCGCGGCTTTCGACGCCTTCCATATCGACCTCCGAAAGCCGGGCCACCGGCTCGGAAAAGACGAGCACGTTGTTGAATTCCTTGGCGGCGCTTTCCAGGCGGCTAGCGACATTAACCGTGTCGCCGATCGCCGTCACATTCTTGACGCTGCCGTACCCCATCGAGCCGACCACGGCCGAGCCGCTGTGAAGGCCGATGGCGATTTCAAGTGGAGCGGCCAGTTCGTCGGCCAGTTCCGCGCTGAGCTTGTCGATCTCCCGTATGATCGCGGCCGCGGCCTTCAATGCCTGCCGGTTTGCCTCCTTCGGTGTGGTACGCAGACCGAAGAGCGCCATGGCGCCGTCGCCGATGAACTTGTCCATACGGCCGCCATTCTCCTCGATGATGCGGCCGACGATGGCGAAATAACGGTTGAGCAGAAAGACGATGTCGAAGGGCAGTCGCGATTCCGTCAGCGAGGTAAAATGGCGCAGATCGCAGAAGAAGACGACAATCTCGCGCTCGCGGCCGGGGCTGGCGGTCTGGCTATAGACGGGGATCGTCGCTTCGGCCATCGGCGTCAGGAGCGGGATGACACTGACATTGCCGGTGGGGCGCAGCTGGCAGGCAAGCCTGATATCCGGCGTGGCGCCGATCCGGTTCAAGGTCTTCTGCTCCAGAGGCTCAGCCGGTGGCAGGTTTTCGGCGCCCTCGATGATCTGGACGCGGCAGGTGGAGCACTGGCCCTTGCCGCCGCAAACCGAGTAATGGGGGATACCGCCAAGGCGGCTTGCCTCGAGCACGCTGAAGCCCCGCGGCGCGTGCACGACCTCGCCGCCCGCATAGCGGATGGCGACCTGATATTGACGCTCACGCAATCTGCGATGCGCGCGAAATCCGAAGAGGGTGACGATCGACAGGCTGAAGGCACCATAGAAGCCGGCGCGATAGGGCCATAAGGTCTCGGCCATCTGGCTGCCCGGCACCGACCCCGTCTCGCCATAGCTTCGCATGTCGCTGTAGTAGCCGCCTTTGTAGCCGCGCTCGTCTTCCTGGGCAATCTCGTGGGTCACGGTCTTGCCCATTGCAGCAAAGCCGAGAAGGGCGAGAACCGGCAGAACGATGGCGAGCGACAGCATCACGGGCGCGATCGCCATGTACCAGGCACGATAGCGCAGCCAGAAATGAACACCGATGCAGCCATGAAGCCAGACAATCAGAAGCACCAGCGACTGGCGCACGCCGTTCACCGGCGACGTCACCCAAAGGCCGTGCACGATCGCGCGGTAGGTGTCGTGATAGCCGTAAATCTCGTGCACGATGCGGGTGCCGACGATGTGATCGATCAAGAGCAACGGCACCAGCAGGCCCGTGACGATCTGGAAGGCCTCGCCGGCGGGCATGACGAGCGTGCGGCGCCTGTAAAGCATCCACAGCACGAGCAGAATATGGACGATCAGCGCTCCATAAAGAAGCACGGTTCCTACGGGATTGCGCCAGACGACCATGAACCAGTGCTGCGCGTGTTCGGCCACGCCGAGCGAAATCAGCCCGAGGGCGTGATTGGCCAGATGCATGATCACAAAGGCGAATACGATCAAACCGGAGCCAAGGCGCAGCTTTCGCACAAGGCGATCGGACATGATTGGCTTTCTTGCCTCGATGGTCATCAAACCCAATGTATATTTGCCCGTTCACAACAGGTGGGAAAACCGCTATCGCCTATTCATCTAGCCGCAAGACCGCACACTGTCGAGGATGCGGCTTTTCGAAGCAGGGACCTTATTGTCACGCAACCGGTCGGAATTCGGGCAATCCTCTCACAATTCGGGCTCGTACCATCACTTAATCGTCAACCATGTGCCGGCAGTATGAAGATCGCCTTTTACGCCCCCTTGAAATCTCCTGGCCACCCGGTCCCTTCAGGCGATCGGCTGATGGCGCGCCAGATCATCGCGGCGTTGGAAATGGCAGGGCATCAGGTCGACGTCGCTTCCGAATTGCGAAGCTTCACGCCGACGCCGGAAGCCGGTCCACGCATGGAGATCGCCCGGCAGGCGGAAGGCGAAGTGGATCGCCTGCTCGCGCGCTGTCGGGATGAGACAGCGCCGGACCTGTGGTTCACTTACCACCCTTACTACAAAACCCCCGATCTCATCGGCCCATCGATCGCGAGAAGGCTCGGCATTCCCTATGTCACGGCGGAGGCATCCTATTCCCGCCGCCATGATGAAAACGGCTGGGGCGAAAACCAGCGTCTCATCGCCGACGCCGTAAGGCTTGCCGCCGTCAATCTGTGCTTTACCGAAAGGGACCAGATCGGCCTTCAGGATGCGATCCCGGACGGCCGCTACGAGCGTTTCCGGCCCTTCATCGATACCGCGCCCTTTGCTCGCTCGTCCCCGGATCCGCGGCGGCTGATCACCGTGGCGATGCTGCGCAAGGGCGATAAGTTCGATAGCTACACCATGCTGGCCAAAGCGCTTGATCTCATCCGCGATCAGGATTGGACCCTGACCATCATCGGCGATGGGCCGATGCGGGCCGAGGTAAAGTCGCTGTTTTCCACTTTCGACGAGCGACGGATAGAGTGGCGTGGGGAATGCTCCACTCCGGAGATCGTAGAGGAGCTTGCGGCCGCCGGCCTCTATGTCTGGCCCGGTTGCAACGAAGCCTACGGCCTTGCCTATCTCGAGGCACAGGCGGCAGGCCTTCCCGTGATCGCGCAGGCGACGGCCGGCGTGCCGGAAGTGGTGATGGCCGGCAAGACCGGATTGCTGACGCCGGAGGGCGATGTGGCGGCCTATGCCAATGCGATTTCGCAGCTTCTCGGCGATCAGCATCAGCGACAAGCCATGGCGGACGCAGCCTACCGCTTCGTTCATCAGGAACGTTCCTTGAGCGCCGCATCGAAGCGGCTCGAAACCATTCTTCGAAACTATCTGGGAGACACGCATTATGAACGATAGAGCCGAGTGGCGGCCCTTGCGCGACGAGTTGCGGCGCTGGAGCGCGGCCGGGCGAAAGGCGAAGCTATGGTTCCGCGACGACGACGCCATCGAGCCGACCCCTGCCCTAGACCGACTGCTGTCTCTTTCCAATCGCTTCGAGGTGCCCATGGCACTCGCGATCATTCCGGGGCCGACGGGCAAGCCTCTGGCCGAACGGCTGGCGGGCGAAAGCCGCATCACAGCGACCGTGCATGGCTGGACGCATCAGAACTATGCTCCCGATGATACCAAGAAGCAGGAGCTCGGCCTGCATCGGCCAAAAGCTGTCGTGCTCGATGAGCTTCATCGCGGCTTCGACAAGCTGCAAGCCCTATATCCCGCGCAGTTCGTCCCGCTTCTGGTGCCGCCGTGGAACCGGATCGATGACGGGCTGCTGCCGCATCTCGAACCCTTCGGCTATCGCGCCGTCTCGGTCTTCGGGCAGGCCGGGCAGGCGCCTATCAGCCTGGTCAACACGCATGTCGACATCATGCGATGGCATGACGTGCGTGGCGGCTTACCGCATGCCGAAGTGATCGGGCGCCTCGTGGAGGAGCTTCAGAACCGCTTCGACGGCAATGACGAACCGATCGGCGTGATGACCCACCATCTCGCCCACGATGATCTCGCCTGGGATTTCGTCGAGACATTGTTTGCGGAAACGGCCGGCCATGCCGCCATCGAATGGCGGCCGGTCGGCAATTTCATCCATTAGAGCAATTCTAGGAAAAGTGCGCAGCGGTTTTCCCTCCGGAATGCGTAGCGAAACAAGAAGATAGAGCGTTTTCGCTATTCGAAGAAAAGCGGAAATGCTCTAACGCAATTCCAGCGAGCTCAGCCGTCGCGGCAGGTTTCAGAGCTGCAGCGACTGCCCGTCAAAGGCGACGAATGCGCCGGGGAAGCTCTGCTGCGCATCGCGCTGCATCTCGTCCAGCTCGCGGTCGGTGCGGCCGGGAGCATGGTGAAACAGGGCCAGCTGCTTTGCGCCGGCCTTCTTGGCGAGCTTGATGCCCTCTTGCCAGGTGGAATGGCCGAAGCCCAGATATTTGGGCATCTCGGCTTCGAGATAGGTCGCGTCATATATGACGAGATCGGCATCGGCCATCAGGGCCAGCGCGGCCTCATCGAGTTTACCGGCTATATGCTCGGTATCGTAGACCAAGGCGATGACCCGGCCCGACCATTCGATGCGATAGCCGATGCAGCCGCCTGGATGGTTCAGCCTGGCCGTGTGCATCACGATTCCTGGATGCGGCTTCAGCGTATCGCCGGCGGCGAAATCGCGAAAACCCATCTCGGCGCGACAGATATCGGGTTCGACGGGGAACCATGGCGGCCGCATGAACTGGCCGATCAACTGCCGGGTTGTCGTCTTGCCGGCAAGATGGCCAGACCAGAGATCGACGCTGACTCTCGGATCATAAATAGCATTGAAGAAGGGCAGGCCGATGATGTGGTCGTAGTGCGAATGCGTGAAGAAGAGATCGATATCGCGGACCCCTTCCTTGGCCAGATAGGCCGCCGCTTCGCGCAACCCCGTCCCGGCGTCGAATAAGATATGCCTGCCATCATGCCGTAACTCAATGCACGACGTATTGCCGCCGTACCGCTCAAATTCCGGTCCCGATACAGGGATGCTTCCCCGCACGCCCCAAAATTTCAGCTCGAAACTATCGTTGTTCATGGAAGTTTTTACACCATTCCCCTTTCGGTCAAAAAAAGCACACTTTTGCTATCGTGCGAAGCCAGCAATTTCCAAAAGTAGCGCGGTGGTAAAAACTGGATCTCATCGTTCGGCCGATACAGATCGTTGGACGAACGAACACCGCCAACGGATCGCACAGATCCTAATATAGGTGTGGCGTGGCAAAATAGATAAGATCCGGAGATTCGCGCGCTGGCTCGCGGTCGGCACTCGGCCGAAGCCGAGATTATAGTGTGACGACGATCGGAGCCATGCTAGGTTTGGGAATGCCCAATCGACTTCGAATAGAGCGTGGTTCGTGCTTTTGCGGCCAGATTGTGCTGGAAGCGCGCGGCGAGCCATTCTGGATCAATTCTGATCACGATGATGACTGCCGGAAGGCGATTGGCGGTCCTTTGACCGTCTGGATCGGGTACAGGCAGCATCAGATCAACTTCATAAGCGGCAGGCCCAAGACCTTCAGCAAGACGGCGGGCGTCCATCGCACCTTCTGCGAAAACTGCGGTTCGTCCATCGGCTATGCCGATGGGGGGCTACCGGATGAATGCTGGCTCACCATTGGCTTTATGGACCACCCAGAGCGCTTCGCGCCGACTGTCCACGCCTTCTGGTCGATGAGATTGCCGTGGGTGACGTTTGCCGACGATTTGCCGCGTGTCGACCGATATAGCCGAAGCCGGAATCCGGAGACCGGCTTTCCTGACCAGCGAAAACCGCGCAATTAGACCGATCGCTGAGAAGATCTGCGCTGGGCTCGACGGCCCATCCTGATATTACAGCGTCGCGGCCGACCGCGCGGCCTGTTCGTAATAGCCGGACAATGCCCTGAGATGCGACGCGATATCGGACAGGCCATCCTGCGACAGGCCGGACACTTTGGTCGCCTCCACCAGCAGGCGCTCGCGAATTTCGGTATAGCGCTTCAATGCGTCCAGGCCCTTGTCGGTGACCCGGATCGTCTTTTCCTTGCCGGCCTTGCCGCTTTTGACGAGCCCCGCCGCCTCCAGTTTCTTGATGGCGTAATTGGCGACATGCGTGTCCTCGATATCGAGGACGAGGCAGAGGTCGGCGAGCGTTTTCGGCCGGTCGCGATGCCGCACGGAATGAATGATCAGGATCTCGACCGGCGAAAGGCCGGGCACGCCGGCCGCCGCCATACAGCGCACCAGCCAACGATTGAAGGCATGGGAAAAGAGGATCGACCCGTATTCCAGCTCCGACAGGGCCGGCGAACTGCCGCCCGCAAGATGGGCTGACGATACGATCAATTCGCGTCGCTCGGTCTTTTCCTCAGACGTCACCTGAAATCTCCTTCGAACCCGATCAAGGTCCTGCAAATCCGACGGGCCGAGCAATCAATGCCGCTCGATCCGGCATCACATTGCTATCCATCCCGCTTTCCATAGCCGCCGCCGGTGGGGGTGACGACCGTAAAGGCCTCACCTGCCTCAAGCACGGTATGGGCGGAACCGATCAGCTCTTCGATCCTGCCATCGTTGCGACGGACATAGTTGCGGCCGGTCTGTCCGGCTTCGCCGCCCTTGACGCCGAAGGGTGCGATGCGCCGATGCCCAGACAGAATGGCGAATTCCAGCTTCTCGCGGGTGCGAATGGTGCGCTGGGTGCCATTGCCGGCATTCCACTTGCCGCGGCCGCCGGAATTCGGACGAATGTGGAAATCCTCCAGCACGACCGGGAAGCGCGTCTCGAGGATTTCGGGATCGGTCAGGCGTGAATTGGTCATATGCGTGTGCACGGCATCGGCGCCGTTGAAGCCCGGCCCTGCCGGCGCGCCGGAGCAGATCGTCTCGTAATATTGATAGGCGTCATTGCCGAAAGTCAGATTGTTCATCGTCCCTTGCGCGGCTGCCAGCGCCTCGACAGCACCGAACAGGCAGTTGGTCACGGCCTGGCTGACCTCGACATTGCCGGCGACGACGGCGGCCGGATATTCCGGCGTCAGCATCGTTCCCTCAGGAATGATGATGCGGATTGGCCTGAGGCAGCCGGCATTCATCGGAATATCGGCCTCGACGAGCACGCGGAAAACATAAAGCACGGCTGCCCGCGTTACCGGCTGCGGCGCGTTGAAATTATCCGGGCGCTGCGCCGACGTACCGGTGAAATCGACCGTTGCCTCGCGCTTGTCCTTGTCGATCGATATCCTGACGACGATCTTGCAACCTTGATCCATTTCGTAAGTGAACGTACCATCCGACAGACGGTCGAGGACACGGCGCACGCTTTCGGCGGCATTATCCTGAACGTGGCCCATATAAGCGTCGACGACATCTTCGCCGAAGTGGACGATCATCTTCTTCAGCTCGGCCACACCCTTCTCGTTGGCGGCGACCTGGGCCTTGAGATCGTTGATATTCTGCGCCAGCGTGCGCACCGGATAGCGGGCGCCCGTCAGCAACTTGGTAAGCTCCGCTTCACAGAAGCGGCCGCGATCGAGCAGCTTGAAATTGTCGATATAGACGCCTTCCTCCTCGATATGGGTAGCGAGCGGCGACATGGAGCCCGGCGAAATGCCGCCAATATCGGCATGGTGACCGCGGCTCGCGACCCAGAAGCGGATCTTCTCACCCGCATCGTCAAAGACCGGGGTACAGACAGTGAGATCGGGCAGATGCGTTCCGCCATTATAGGGCGCATTGATCAGGAAGACGTCGCCCGGATGGATGACGGTGTTTTCGCGGATTGCGGTTGCGACGGATGCATCCATCGAGCCCAGATGAACCGGCATATGCGGCGCGTTGGCGACCAGATTACCTTCCGCATCGAAGACGGCACAGGAGAAATCCAGCCGTTCCTTGATATTGACCGAATAGGCCGTGTTCTGCAGCGTCATGCCCATCTGCTCGGCGATCGACATGAAGAGATTGTTGAAGATCTCCAGCATGACCGGATCGGCCTTGGTGCCGATGGCATTGCGTTCGGGCAGCGCCTTGATGCGCTTGAGGACGATGTGATCCTTGACCGTCAGCTGCGCCTGCCAGCCGTCCTCGATGACGATCGTCTGGTTCGGTTCGATGACGATGGCCGGGCCGGTCACGGTCTGGCCGGGCTTGATCGCCTGGCGCAGAACGACGGCCGCATCGTGTCTTTCGCCGTTCGAGTAGAAGGCGGTGCCCTTCGCGGCCTCAGCCTCACCTTCGGCAGCCGCTTCCAGCTCGACAGCGATATCGGCAGCCGCGCCGCCGATCGTTTCGATCTCGACGGCCTCGACGACTAGAGGCTTGTCTTCGGCAACGAAACCGAAGCGGCGCTTGTGCAGCGTCTCGAACTGGCTGCGCAGCCGCGCGGGGTCGTCGATCTCTGGGAAGGTCGTCTCGACCGCCAGCAGCGTATCGGTGCCGGCATAGCGGATATGGGCGCGCTGGACCGTCTTGATTTCGCTTGCTGGGACACCCTGCGCTTCCAGCTCGGGCACGCATTCGCTGCGCAATTCGCTGCCAAGTGTTGCGACAGCGGCTGGGGCGGCACCATCGAGAGAAACGCCGAGTGCCTTCTGGCGCGTTGCCCTGATATCGGCAAGCCCCATGCCATAGGCGGAAAGAAGGCCGGACATCGGATGTAGAAGGATGCTCTTCATGCCAAGCGCATCGGCCACCAGGCAGGCATGCTGCCCACCGGCACCGCCGAAGCAGTTGAGCGCATAACGCGTCACATCATAACCGCGCTGCACGGAGATTTTCTTGATCGCCTCGACCATATTGGCGACCGCGATGCGGATAAAGCCGTCGGCGACGTCTTCCGAGCTGCGGCCATCACCGATTTCAACCGCGAGTGCTGCGAACTTAGCCCGCACCGTCTCGACGTCGAGCGGCTGGTCCTGGTTAGGTCCGAAGATGGAGGGGAAGAATTCCGGCAGAAGCTTGCCGGCCATGACATTGGCGTCGGTGACGGCAAGCGGGCCGCCGTTGCGATAGCAGGCAGGACCTGGAAAGGCGCCGGCGGAATCCGGGCCGACGCGGAAGCGATCGCCGTCGAAATGCAGGATCGAGCCGCCGCCTGCGGCCACGGTGTGGATCAGCATCATCGGCGCGCGCACGCGGACGCCGGCCACTTCCGTCTCAAAAGCGCGCTCATATTCGCCATCGAAATGCGCCACGTCCGTCGAGGTGCCCCCCATATCGAAGCCGATAACATTGGCAAAACCCGCCTGTTCGCCGGTCTTTGCAAGCCCGACCACGCCGCCGGCCGGACCTGAGAGGATGGCATCCTTGCCCTGGAACATATCGGCCGCCGTCAATCCGCCCGACGACATCATGAACATGACGCGCGCACCGGTGCGCCCGACATCGAGCTCATCGCAAACCTGGCTTATATAGCGGCCGAGCACCGGCGACAGATAAGCGTCGATGACGGCCGTATCGCCACGGCCGACGAGTTTGATCAGCGGCGAGACCTCATGGCTGACGGAGACCTGCTCGAAACCGAGCGATCTGGCGATCCTGGCAACGGCAGCCTCATGCGCCGGGAACTTGTAGGCATGCATGAAGACAATGGCGACAGAGCGATAACCCCTAGCGAGAAGATCGCGCAGCGCCGCTTCAGCCGCTTTTTCATCGAGAGCGAGCTCGACGGTGCCGTCGGCAAGCACCCGCTCCTCGATTTCGACGACATCTTCATAAAGCGCTTCCGGTTTGATGATCTCGGTCGCGAAGATCTTCTTGCGCTCCTGATAGCCGATGCGCAGCGCATCGCGGAAACCCTTCGTCGTCACCAGCGCAAGGTGTTCGCCCTTGCGCTCTAGCAGCGCATTGGTGGCGACGGTGGTACCCATGCGGACTTCACCGATCGCGCCTTCGGGAACCGGCTCGCCCTTGCCGAGACCAAGATGGAGACGAATGCCGTGAACGGCCGCGTCGCGATAGGCCTCGGGATTTTCCGAGAGGACCTTGCGGGCATGGAGTGCGCCAGACGGATCGCGCCCGACAACGTCGGTGAAGGTACCGCCGCGATCGATCCAGAAATCCCAACGACCCGAAATGTTCTCCGACAAACCCGCCTCCAGCAGAATGACGCCAATAACAATGATAATATATCGATAAATCGTCAACGTTTTGTCGTCAACATGAATCGCCGATACCGATCGCCATGAATAGTTTTGTCAGCATAACGCTTGCGGCGAGCCCCACCTAATCCTCGAAGCGGCTCGTTCCCTCGCGATTGTGGTCATATCGTCTCGCGAGCGGAAACGGCGGCAGCCAGGATTCGCGGCGGACGGTCCAGAGTTCGTAGGTCGGCCTTAGCTGATCAGGGGCATCGAGAGACCCGAGATTGACTTCGATTTCGTCCGCGCTTCGCGAGAAAACGGACGAACCGCAGTGAGGGCAGAAAAACCGGCCGGCATAGTCTCGGGTTTCGCCTTCGATCGTCACCGCATCCTCGGGAAAGATCGCGGAGGCATGGAAAAGCGCGCCGTGATGCTTGCGGCAGTCGAGACAATGGCAGATGCCGACCCGATAAGGGCGCCCCGATGCCGCCATTCTTACCTTGCCGCACAGGCAGCCGCCGGTGAAACGGTCCATGTCACACCTCCTCCATAATCAAGCCAGCGGAAAGTTTAGGACAAACGGAACAGTCGCCGCAACGGCAGGCGGCTAGTAGAAGCATAGGGTTTCATTATAAGGCCGCGCTCCATTGGAGCATTGCCGGGAGTGGATACGCTAATGCAATCCACCGACGCCGAGCAGGCGTTCGACCGCACCATGATCGGCAGCCAGAGCCTCGGGCGTCCCTTTCCAGGCAAGCCGGCCGCGCTCGAGAATGATGACATCGCTTGCGAAATCCAACGCGCTTTGAATGCGCTGCTCCACCAGCAGGATCGTCATGTCGCCTGACTTGGCGAGCTTGGCGAAGGCCGCCATCAGCTCCTCGCAGATGACGGGCGCAAGCCCTTCCAGCGGCTCGTCCAGCAGCAGGACGGAGGGTCGGCCGAGGATGGTGCGGGCCGTCGACAGCATCTGCTGCTCGCCGCCGGAAAGCTGGCTGCCTAAATTTCTGCGACGCTCCTTCAAGCGCGGAAACATGTCATAGGCTTCCTGCAGGGCGCTTTTCGGCCGTCCCTTCAGCCCGACGGAGAGATTTTCCTCCACTGTCAGCGTCGGAAAGACGTCGCGCGTCTGCGGCACATAGCCGAGACCCTGATGGGCGCGCTTAGCGCTCGGCAGGCCGGCAATATCGGCCGAGCCCAGCCGGATGCGGCCATCATAGCGCCGGGTCTGCCCGGCGAGCGTGGCAAGCAGCGTGCTCTTGCCCATGCCGTTGCGGCCAAGCACGGCCAGCCGGCCACCCGCCGGCACGGAAAAGGAAACCGCTTCCAGCACCCGCGTCGGACCATAGCCGGCCGACAGATTTTCCACTTCAAGCGGCGTGGCCGGCATTGGCGTAGCTCCCAAGATAGGCTTCGCGCACACGCGCATTCTGCGTCACGTCTTTCGGCGACCCGTCGAAGATGATCGTGCCGGCGGCGAGCACCACCACGCGCTTGGCGAAGCGGAAGACGAGGTCCATGTCATGCTCGATCATCAGCACGGCGAGGTCGGCGGGCAGATCGGCGAGCGCCTGCTCGATGCGGCAGGTATCGCTCTGCGGTACGCCAGCGGCGGGCTCGTCGAGCAGCAGCACTTTCGGCTCCAGGGCCATGGCTACGGCAATTTCCAAAAGCCGCTGCTGGCCATAAGCGATCTCGCTGACCTTGCGATGCATGAGAGCGACAAGGCCGAGCGTGCCGAGCAACTCCTCGGTCTCGGCCATGACATCGTGCATCGACAGGAAATTGCCGAACATGCGGCCGGAACGGCCTGTCCGCTGCAGGATAGCCATGCCGACATGCTCGGCCGGCGTCATGTCCTGAAACAGCCGCGTCACCTGGAATGAACGCACCAGCCCGCGCCGCACACGGCCGATGGCATCGACCTTGTTGACATTCTGACCGGCGATGCGCACCTCACCGGAATCCGCCTGCAGATTGCCCGTGACGAGGTTGACGAAACTGGTCTTGCCGGCTCCGTTCGGGCCGATGAGAGCCACACGATCTCCCGGCGCCATCGACAGGCTGACA
The DNA here is from genome assembly GCF_056755475.1 of Rhizobium sp. KNZ2-6A. Taxonomy (NCBI): domain Bacteria; kingdom Pseudomonadati; phylum Pseudomonadota; class Alphaproteobacteria; order Hyphomicrobiales; family Rhizobiaceae; genus Rhizobium; species Rhizobium sp. KNZ2-6A. Next base: position 125,180 of record NZ_JBNDIC010000002.1, read on the forward strand.
TTATTCGTCACCGTCAGGCCGCCGAACGCCTTCTTCAAATTGCTGACCTCGAAAATCGCGCTCATGTCCGCGCCTCCCTGCGGCGGGCCACATAGGCGGCGGCCGTGCCGTAGATACCCTTGGGCGCGAAGAGCACGACGAGGATCAGGAGCGCGCCGACGATCGTCAGCCAATGGAAGGGATTGGCGGCGGAGACGTAATCCTCGAAGAGCATGAAGATCAACGTGCCGACAAGCGCGCCGAACAGTGATCCGGTGCCGCCAAGGACGAGCATGACCAGCGCCTCGGCCGATTGCGTGAAAGACAGGCTGTCGAGGCCGACGACCTGCGTCGAAATCGCGTTCAAGGCGCCGCCGACGCCGGCAACGGCGCCGGAAATCACATACATCTTGATCAGCGCCGCCTTCGGCGAAGCCCCCATGGCGCGGATACGCAAGGGATCCTGGCGGATACCGCGGCAGAGCATGCCGAAGGGAGAACGGACGAGAAAGCGCAGCAGCACAAGCACGATCAGCAGCAGCGCCACACCATAAAAGTAGGCCGTATGTCCATAAAGATCGAACTCGAACATGCCGAACAGCGGATCGGCCGATATGCCCGACAATCCATCGCTGCCACCTGTCCAGCTCGATGCCTTGTTGGCGAATTCGTGGAAGAGATAGACCAGCGCGATCGAGAGCACGAGTTGCGGCAGTCCATGCGCTCTCAAGATGACGATGCCGCACACGAGCCCGGCGATAGCACCACCAACAACGCCGGCGAGCGTCATCAGCAGCGGATCGTTGATGCCGTAATGGGCGGATGCAATGCCGGCAGCATAAGCTCCCGCGCCAAACAGCGCCGCATGACCGAGGGTCGCCACGCCGCAATAGCCGGTGACGAGATCGAGCGAGAGCACGAGAAGCGCGATCGCGATCAGCCGGGTCAGGAGCGCGAGATTGTCCGGAAACAGCAGATAGCCGGCGGCGGCCACGACGACGACAACCGCAACCGCGATCAGATCCTGCCCGAATGTACGATGTCTGGTCACGATCGGTGCAGCCTCTCTTTCAAGGGTCAAAGCCATGTTACTTCATTCTCCCGGCAAAGCCGCGCGGGAAGACGCAGATGATGGCAATGACGGCCAGATAGAAGAAGAATTCCCCATATTCCGGCATGAGGTAACGGCCAGTCGTATCGATGCAGCCAAGGATGAGGCAGGCGAGCAGCGCACCCGAGATCGAGCCGGCACCGCCGACGGAAACGACGACGAGGAAGGTCACCATGTAGCGGAGCGCATAATAGGGCTCGACCGGCAGCAGCTCAGCGCCCACGACGCCGCCAAAGGCTGCAAGCCCGACGGCAACGGCAAAACTCACCGCATAGACCACTTCCGTCCTAACGCCGAGCGCGGCGGCCATCGCGGCGTTGTCGACGGAGGCGCGCAGCTTCACGCCGAAGGAGGTCTTCTCGATCGTGTACCATAGAGCCAGAGCGACGATGAGACCGCAGACGATCGCAAAGATGCGATGCGTGCCGATGGTACGGAAGCCGAGGTCGACCGAGCCTTGCAAGGTCCCCGGCAAGGGGATGGTCTTCAATGTCGGGCCGAAGACATAATTGGCGATGCCGATGATGCAGAAAGTGATGCCGATCGTCATCAACACCTGCGTCAGTTCCGGTGCACCGTAGATGCGCCGGTAGAGCAGCCGTTCGATCGGGATGGAAATGATGACGGTGCCCACCACGGCCAGCAAGACCGCGGCGCCATAGCCAAGCCCCAGATCGCGCGCGGCGTAGGAGGCGATATAGCCGCCGATCATGGCAAAGGCGCCATGGGCCAGATTGACGACGCGCATCAGCCCCATCGTGACGGAAAGCCCGATGGAGATGACGAACAGCACCATGCCGTAAGCGAGGGCATCGACTGCTATGCTGAGCACGGTTTGCATTGAAATCGCTGGTCCGGTTGTTGTAGCGCGATGGCTGCTGTCATACCCCTGAACGGAGGCGTCCGATCAGGGGTATTCAGGGTCTGAAGCGCTTACTTCGCGGCGGCAAGGCCTGGATCGCCCTGCTTCTCGAAGGTCTGGATTTCCTTGTTGTAGTACTTGCCGTCGTCACCCTTGGCGACCTCACGCAGATAGATGTTCTGCGTGATATGCCGGCTTTCCGCATCGATGGTGACCGGGCCGCGTGGGCTGACCCAGGACAGGCCCTTGACGGCATCGACCGCCTTCTGCGCATCCTGCTTGCCGCCGGTCGCCTCGATCATCTTGTAGATGACATGCATGCCGTCGAAAGCGCCGACGGCCGGGAAGGTCAATTCGGCAGGATTGCCGATCGCCTTGCCGGCGGCCGCGACGAAAGCCTTGTTTTCGGGCGAGTCATGCGAAATCGCATAGTGGAAGGTCGTCTGCATGCCGAGCGCCGCATCGCCAAGCGCCGGCAGATCGGATTCCTGCGTCAGGTCGCCGGGTGCAAACAGCTTGATGCCGGCTGACCTCAGGCCATTCTCGTTATAGGCCTTGACGAAACCGAGCGTCGTCGGGCCGGACGGCAGGAAAGCGAAGACGCCCTGCGCGCCAGAATCCTTGATACGCTGCATGATCGGGCTGAAGTCGTTGGTCGACAGCGGCATACGGATCGCCTGGACGACTTGGCCGCCTTGCTTCTCAAAACCGGCCTTGAAGGCGTTTTCGGCATCGACGCCCGGACCGTAATCGCTGACGACGGAGATGACCTTCTTCACGCCAGCATCAAAGGCGACCTTGGCGATCGGCGTCGAAGTCTGCCAGGTGGTGAAGGAGGTGCGCACGACGAGCGGGCTCTTGGTGACGATCGCCGAGGTCGCGGCATTGAAGATCACCATCGGCACATTGGCCTGCTTGAGGATCGGCGTCACCGCCATCGCATCCGGCGTGAAGTAGAAGCCGGCGAGATACTGGACCTTCTCCTTGACGACGAGCTCCTGGGCGAGCGACTTCGATTGGGCCGGATCGGCCGCCGGCAAATCGCGGTAGATCACCTCCACCTCGTCATTGCCGACCTTCTTACCATTGACCGCCATATAGGCGTCGATGCCCGCCTTGAAATTCTTGCCCTGCAGCGCGAACGGGCCTGAAAACGGACCGATGACACCGACCTTGATGGTATCGGCATAGGCAGCGCCGCCAAGAGCAACGGCCGCGATGGCGGCCAAGACAAACCGTTTCATTTTTCTCCTCCCGGCAGCCGTTTCTTGTGCCGCCCTTGATCGTTCAAATTTCGATCACCGCCAATTTCTCACGGGAAATGGTGATGTAAAATGAAATAAAACCTTGCTTCCATATCGATTCGGTTATGGATAGCGACGAATATCCTACTCGTTTGTCGTTCCCAAGCGCTTGATCGAACCAACCACTTGCAATGCGTGGCGCAGCGATGCCGCCGTCGCCACGACCATAGGCGGCAAAAGTAGCCATTCCAATGTCCAGGCGGCGCCCGATCGCTCCTGCTCGTGTACGAGCGACTGGTGAATGCCCGAAAGCTGCACGGCATTGAAGCGGGCAAGCGTGACCAGCGTTTCGGCCGCGACCGGGTTCTGCTTGTGCGGCATGGCCGAGGAACCGCCGCCGCCGGCAAGCTCGATTTCGTCGCCGGCCTGCGCCAGAAGGGCGATGTCCTGGCCGATCTTGCCGAGACTGCCAGAGATCATCGACAAGAGCCCGGCGAGCTCGGCAATGTGCCCTCGCTGGCTTTGCCACTGCGGCTCGTCCGTCAGGCCCAGTGTCTGTGCCAGCGAACTCCTGATTTCGGCCGCCTTCGGCCCGAATTTTTCCAGCGTGCCGGCGGCACCGCCGAATTGCAGCGGAAAAGTCTCCTGCGTCAGCCGGTCGCGATATTGATCGAGCGGATGGCGCCATGCCCGCAGCCGATCGGACACGGTGATCGCGATCGCCGCCTGCATCCGGGTGCGGCCCATCAGTCTGTTCGAGCCGAAACGCGCTTCCAGTTTAGTCAGCGCGGACGACACGGCAAAGAGACGGCCACCGAGGATAAAGGCCGCTGCCTTCAGCCGCAGCATCAAGCTGGTGTCGATGACGTCCTGGCTGGTGGCGCCGAAGTGAACATGCTTGGCTGCATCCTCGCCGACCGCCTTGCGCAGCTGCCGGACAAGATCCGGCACGACGACGCCATCCGACGCCGTTGCCGCCTTCAGGCTCTGCAGATCGGGCTCGAAGCCGGCGCAGAGTTCGGCGATATGCGCTGCTGCATCCAGCGGGATTACCCCATACTGCGCCTCGACCTTGGCAAGAGCAGCTTTGAAAGAGAGCATGGCGCGAATATCGGCCTTGGCGGAGAAATATCCTGCAATCTCCTCGTCACCGAGGAGACCGGACAGGAACGGATGGTCGAAGGGAGAAACGCTCATGGCCTATATATCGAGGAAAACCGTTTCCTTGTCGCCCTGCAAATGGATATCGAAGGTGTAGACGGAGCCTTCCTTCGCGGCAATCAGCGTTGCGAGGCGATCCCTGTGTTCGATGCGCGCAAGCAAGGGATCCTCGGCGTTGGCCTCGGTCTCTTCCGGGAAATACATGCGCGTGTGCAGACCGATATTGATGCCACGCGCCACGATCCAGAAGGTGATGTGCGGCGCCATCTTGCGACCGTCCTTGAAGGGGACACGACCGGGCTTGATCGTCCCGAAACGGAAAACGCCGTCGGTCGAACTGGTCGGGCAACGCCCCCAGCCGGTAAAATTCGGATCGGCGGTGCCGCGCAGTTCCGACGGGCTGTTATAAAGCCCGGCGCTGTCGGCCTGCCAGATTTCGAGCACGGCATCCTTGACCGGCGCTCCCGCACCATCGATCACTCTTCCCGTCACCGTGATGTGCTCGCCGAGCGTCTTGTCGTTGACCATGACGGAGCCGAGATCGGTTTCGTAGACGCCGCCGATCTCGCTGTAGTTCGGCGTTAAGCCGATATGGACGTAAGGGCCGGCCGTCTGCGACGGCGTTTCCTTGAGGTAGTCGAGATCCTGTACCATCAATTGCCCTCCAGCCGGTTTTCGAACAGGGTCGACCGGCGACCGCGCAGCACGATATCGAATTTATAGGCGCGGGCATCCATCGGGATCGTGTTGCCCCAGTCGAGCGGCGCGATCAGCTGCTCGATTGCCTGTTTGTCGGGGATCGTGCCGACGATCGGACATTTCCAGATCATCGGGTCGCCCTCGAAATACATTTGCGTGATCAGCCGCTGCGCGAAGCCATGACCAAAGACGGAGAAGTGAATATGCGCCGGGCGCCAGTCGTTGACGCCGTTCGGCCAGGGATAGGCGCCGGGACGGATGGTGCGGAAGGCGTAGTGCCCGTCGTCATCGCTGATGGCGCGGCCGCAGCCGCCGAAATTCGGGTCGATGGCGGCGAGATAGGTTTCCTTCTTGTGGCGATAGCGCCCGCCGGCATTGGCCTGCCAAAATTCGAGCAGCACGCCCGGCACCGGCCGTCCGCGCTCGTCGAGCACACGGCCATGGACAATGATCCGCTCGCCGATCGCGCTCTCGCCCGGCTTGGCGAAATTATGGATCAGGTCGTTGTCGAGCTCGTTCAATATGGAGTGACCGAAGACCGGCCCCGTGATTTCGGAAATCGTGCCGTCGAGAGAGAGCAATGCGCGCTGCGGCGAGCGCAGCACGGAGGTCTTGTATCCCGGCGCAAAAGCCGGCGGATGCCAGGCGCGGTCCCTGGCGAAAAAGGCGCCGGTTTCAGGCTTGCTGTTGCTTCCCTTGGACATGTCTGCCTCGCTTCATGCCGCCTGTTCGGCGTCCATCTGTTCGAAAACCTGCTTGGCGATCTTGATCGCGTGGTTGGCGGCCGGCACACCGGCATAGATCGCCACATGCAGAAGCGCCTCGCAGATATCGTCGCGCGTCGCGCCGGTGTTGCGCGTGGCGCGCACATGCATGGCCACCTCATCATCCTGACCGAGCGCGGCGAGCAGGGCAATCGTTACGATGGACCGTTCACGCAGGCTCAGCGTCGGGCGCGACCAGACATGCCCCCAGGCCGCTTCGGTGATCAGCTCCTGAAAGGGTTGATCGAACTCGGTCGACCCCTGCTGGGCGCGATCGACATGGCTGTCGCCGAGCACGGCACGGCGTGTCGCCATGCCCTGCAGATAACGCTCGGACGGCATGGTGGGGTCATTCATCAGGCTTGTTCTCCACGCAGTACGACGTCGATGAAGGCACGGATGACTTCGGTCAACGCCTCAGGTTGTTCGACGCAAGGGATATGGCCGGCGTCCTTGATAACTTCATAGCGCGCATTGGGAATGAGCTTTGCCATCGATAGCACCAGCTCCGGCGGCGTGGAGCCATCCTGATCGCCGACGATGCAGATGGTGGGCACTGCAATCCTAGCCGCAGCTTCGGTCAGATCGGCATCGCGAAGAGCCGCGCAGGTGGCGACGTAACCTGCGACCGGTTGGCGGATCAGCATGTTGCAATAGCCGGCGAAGGCAATGTTTTCCGGACGGCGGAAGGCGGGCGTGAACCAGCGTTCCATGATGGCATCGACGATGGATTCGATGCCATCAGCCTCGACCTGCGCGATGCGGGCATTCCAGCTCTCGGCCGTGCCGATCTTGTGGGCGGTGTCGCAAAGGATCAGCGCCCGCACCAGATCCGGGCGGCGCTGATAAAGCGACTGGGCGACCAGCCCGCCGACCGACAGGCCGCAGATAATGGCATTCTCGACCGAGAGAAAATCGAGCAGGCCGGCAAGGTCGGTGGCATGATCCTCGATGGCATAGGGCATCTGGCCGAGATCGGAGAGGCCATGGCCGCGCTTGTCGTAGAGCACGATGGGAAAATCGCCGGCGAGGCGCACGATCACATCCCGCCAGATCCGGAAATCGGTGCCGAGCGAATTGGCAAAGACAAGCACTGGCTTGTCAGCGGGACCACCGATGATCTGATAGTGGATCGTGACGTCGTTGATGCGGGCAAATTGCACTGGAAATCTCCTCGGCCATGAGATTGGATGTATAATCTGGTTAGGTAAAATGATATTTCTTTGCTCTACGATAACTCCAGGGTTATGAGTGAGCATGCTCGACGCGCGCATCAAGTTCCGCCATCTGCAGACCTTTGTCGAGGTTGCCCGCCAGAAAAGCGTGATCAAGGCGGCCGGACTGCTGAATATCAGCCAGCCGGCGGTGACCAAGACGATCCGCGAGCTGGAAGAGGCGCTCGGCGTCGCGGTCTTCGAACGCGACGGGCGCGGCATCCGCATCACCCGCTATGGCGAAGTCTTTCTCCGCCATGCCGGTGCTGCGCTGACCGCACTCCGGCAGGGGCTTGATTCCGTCTCGCAAGAGCGTTCCGGCGAAGCACCGCCGATCCGCGTCGGCGCGCTGCCGACGGTTTCGACACGGATCATGCCGCGGGCGATGGACTTGTTTCTGAAAGAGGAGACCTGGAGCCGCATCAAGATCGTGACCGGCGAGAACGCCGTGCTTCTGGAGCAATTGCGCATCGGCGATCTCGATCTCGTCGTCGGTCGATTGGCAAGCCCAGACAAGATGACCGGTTTTTCCTTCGAGCATCTTTACTCCGAGCAAGTTGTCTTTGCCGTCAGGGCGGGCCACCCGCTGCTGTCCGGCGGGCAATCGCTGTTTGCCGATCTCAACCGCTACACGATCCTCATGCCGACGCGCGGCTCGATCATCCGGCCTTTCGTCGAAAGCTTCCTGATCGCCAACGGCGCCGGCGGACTGCCCAATCAGATCGAAACCGTTTCCGATTCCTTCGGCCGCGCTTTCGTGCGCTCGAGCGACGCCATCTGGATCATCTCGGCAGGTGTCGTTGCCGGCGATGTCGATGACGGACTGCTGGCACTGCTGCCGATCGACACCAGCGAAACGAAGGGACCCGTGGGACTCACCATGCGCACCGACGCCATCCCCACCCTTCCCCTGTCGATCCTGATGCAGACGATCCGGGAAGCGGCAAGCGAGGTCACTCGGAAGCTTTGAGGCCGGCTCAAAAGGCCGGGCGGTTGCATATGAAATAAAAAGTGCCCCTCACCCCAGCTCTCTCCCCGTTTTGACGGGGCGAGGGAGCGACCTCGCCAAACCCCTTCGCCCCGTCTTGAGTTTGTCGAAAGAGCGGGGAGAAGGTGGACTCGAACAGTCAAGCGAAGCGAACTGTGAGAGGACGGATGAGGGGCTTGCCTATCCATATGCGATTGCCCCGCTTCAGAACGGAAGTCCGACATAGTTTTCGGCGAGTGCGGTCGACGCGGCGCGCGAATGGGTGAGATAATCGAGCTCGGCTTCCTGAATCTTCTGATCGAAATCGCTGGTATCGGGAAAGCGATGCATCATCGTCGTCATCCACCAGGAGAAGCGCACCGCCTTCCAGACGCGGGCAAGCGCACGCGTGGAATAGGCTTCCAATCCGGCATTGGATCGATCCTGATAATGTTCGACGAGACCGGAAAGCAGGTAATGCACGTCGCTCGCCGCCAGATTGAGGCCCTTGGCGCCGGTTGGTGGCACGATATGGGCGGCGTCGCCGACGAGGAAGAGACGGCCGAAGCGCATGGGTTCGGCGACGAAGGAACGCAGCGGCGCGATCGATTTCTCGAAGGATGGCGCGGTGACCAGAGCCTCGGCGTGATGTACCGGCAGCCGACGGCGCAGCTCATCCCAGAAACGGTCGTCGCTCCAGTCCTCGACCTTCTCCTCAAGCGGGCACTGGATGTAATAGCGGCTGCGGGTCGTCGAGCGCATTGAGCAGAGTGCAAAACCGCGGGGATGATTGGCATAGATCAGCTCATGATTGACGGGCGCCACTTCGGCCAGCACGCCGAGCCAGCCGAAGGGATAGACCTTCTCGAAGCTGCGGATCGCTCTCTCCGGAACCGATTTGCGGCTGACGCCATGAAAGCCGTCGCAGCCGGCGATGAAATCGCAATCGATGCGATGGGAAGCGCCGCCCTTCTCATAGGTCAGATAGGGCGTATCGCCATCGAAGCCGTGCGGCTGGACATTGGTGGCGCTGTAGATGGTTGGAGCGCCGCTTTCCTCGCGACGGGCTATCAGATCGCGGGTCATCTCCGTCTGACCGTAAATGACGACCCGCTTGCCGCCCGTGAGACCATGAAGGTCGATGCGATGATCGCGGCCGTCGAAGGCAAGCGAGAAGCCGTCATGCGGCAATCCCTCGGCATGGAGACGTTCGCTTGCCTTCGCCTGATCCAGCAACCGGACGGTGCCTTCTTCAAGAACGCCGGCGCGTACGCGGCCGAGAATGTAATCCTTGCCGACACGATCGAGAATGACATTATCGATGCCGGCCTCCGTCAGCAGCTGGCCGAGCAGCAGCCCGGACGGCCCCGAACCGATAATGGCGACTTGAGTGCGCATCGTCTCCTCCCATGCGTATTTCTTGCCTCAAGTCTCTTCGGCGCACGCTCAATCCGCAATGGACATTTCGGTCATCAAATTGCACAAATCGAACATGGCGAGGGAGGAGAGCCGTGACGAAGACTGTGCCGACCTATGAGCTCTACGGCGAAAATACCGGTCGAAAGCCGGATTTCTGGCTGCATTGCGAGACAATCCCCTCCCGCAGCAGCCTTCATCATTGGGAAATCCGGCCGCACCGGCATGAGAGCTTCTTTCAGATCTTGTACATAGATGCCGGATCCGGCGACGCTATCTTTGATGGAATTCCCCACGCCATCACGCCGCCCGCTGTCATTACCGTGCCGCCACACTTCAATCACGGCTTCCGGTTTTCGCGCGATATTGACGGCTTTGTCATCACGGTGCTGATTTCTCACCTGAAGGCGGCGCCGGGCGATCGCAGCCGGCTGGGCGCATGGCTTGCCGAGCCGCATTTGACCTTGCTCGACATGGCCAGCGAAGACGCGGCGCACGTCGCCAATACGCTGAGACGCCTGGGGGAAGAATTTGCGAACCACCGCAATGGCCGCAACGATCTGCTCGACGCTTATCTGACCTCGGCCTTGCTGCTGACGGCGCGGATCGCCCAGAAAGCCGACGAAGGATCAAGCGCTGTCGATGAGAGCGAGCGCCGGATGGAGATGCTGCAGGGCCTTATCCAGCGCCACTTCCGCTCGCACAAGCCGGCTTCCTTCTATGCCGAAAGCCTCGGCATATCGCCGGCGCATCTCAGCCGCATCGTGCGCAGCCGGACAGGGCACGGTGCTCATGAACTGATCACACGCAAGTTGCTGGACGAAGCCAAGCGCGAACTGGTCTTCACCTTCGCGAGCGTGCAGGAAATCAGCTATCGCCTGGGCTTTGCCGACCCCGCCTATTTCTCCCGCTTCTTCGTCAAGCAGACCGGCCAGACACCTCGCGCCTGGCGCATCGAGGAGCGGCAGAGGCTTGGGATGTGAGCGAGGCAATCTGGACCGCGGGCAGCCACCCGCCCTCGTGCTTCGAGACGGCCCCTTCGGCAAGCTCAGGAGCCTCCTCAGCATGAGGGCTGATCTTCAGGCTCTGTTGCCAAAGAACTGCAAGCGACACAGAGACGTTAATCGGTTCCATCCTCATGGTGAGGAGGCCCAAAGGGCCGTCTCGAACCACGAGGATGGCCCCATAACCATGAGGATTAAGGCAGTACCAGCCGCAGCGCCTTCTGCGTTTCCTTCAACAATGGCAGAAAACGCTCCACCATGTCGGACGCTGCGACATAGGCGGCAGGCGCGCCGATATTGATCGCTGCCACGGTCTGACCGCGATCGTTTTCGACCGGCACGGCAATCGAGCAAAGGCCGATTTCCAGCTCCTGGTCGATGACCGCATAGCCCTGTTCCCTTACCCGGCGGAATTCCGCCATCAGCTCCTCCGGATCGGTCTTGGTATTCCGCGTATTCGCCTTGAGATCGGTTCGCCCGAGTACCGAGCGTGCTTCGCTTTCCGGCAAGGCGGCGAGCAAAACGCGGCCCATCGAGGCGCAGAAGGCCGGAAGCCGGCTGCCGGGTGTCAGGTTGATCGACATCACCCGGCGCTGGGAAGCACGGGCGATATAGACGACTTCCGTTCCGTCCAGCACCGAAGCCGAGGCATTCTGCCCGGCGCGCTCGGCAAGCAGATCGAGATGCGGCTGGATGATGGTCGGCAGCGGCGTCGCGGCCAGATAGGCATGACCGAGCCTCAGGATCTTCGGCGTCAGCGTGAAGAATTTGCCGTCATAAACAGCATAGCCGAGCTCGGAGAGCGTCAGAAGCGAACGGCGCACGGTGGCGCGATCGAGGCCGGTCAGCTTCGATGCCTCGGCAATCGTCAAGCGCTGCCGCGTCTCGCCGAAGGCTTCGATGACTTTCAATCCCTTGGCAAAGCCGCTGACGAAATCCGTTTCGCGCATAACGTTTCCAACTCAAATTTGTGCGATATATGAACAAAAATCAAATAACGCACAAATTGATTGCCGTCCAGCCCATGCTGATCTATTCGAAAGGAAGAGGACGGGGCGCCTTGGTCCGCCCGCATGGCAAGTGGGAGTTTCCGCATGGATAAGACAATCGCGAGCACGGCGGCCGCCGTCTCCGATATCGGCGATGGTGCGACCGTCATGATCGGCGGCTTTGGCGGCTCCGGCGCGCCGATCGAACTCATCCATGCGCTGATCGACAAAGGCTCGAAGAACCTGACCGTCATCAACAACAATGCCGGCAACGGGCGCATAGGCATCGCTGCGATGATCGATGCCGGCATGGTCAGGAAGATGATCTGCTCGTTTCCGCGGTCTTCCGATCCGCGCGCCTTCACAGACCGTTATCTGGCCGGCGAAATCGAGCTGGAACTGGTGCCCCAGGGGACTCTTGCCGAACGCATCCGCGCCGGAGGCGCCGGCATTCCGGCTTTCTATACACCAACCGCCTATGGGACCGAACTCGCCAACGACAAGGTCATCGCGGAATTCGATGGCCGCCACTATGTTCAGGAGCGCTGGCTCAAGGCCGATTTCGCTATTGTCAAAGCTGAAGTCGGCGACGTGCAGGGCAACCTCATCTACAACAAGGCCGGCCGCAACTTTAATCCGCTGATGTGCATGGCCGCGACCAGGACGATCGCGCAGGTCTCGAAAATCGTCGCCGCCGGCGAGCTCGATCCCGAGCGCATCGTTACCCCCGGCATCTTCGTCAACGGTGTCGTGGAAGTCGCCGATCCGCAACAGGAAGAAAATCTCATTCGAGCCGGAGTGGCCTACGTATGACCGTCGACACACGCGAAGACATCAAGCTCTCCAACGCCCAGATCGCTTGGCGAGCAGCTCAGGACATCCAGGATGGCGCCTATGTTAACCTCGGCATCGGCTTTCCGGAAATGGTCGCCCGCTACCAGCCTCCGGGCCGCCAGGCGATCTTCCACACCGAAAACGGCATTCTGAATTTTGGCGAACCGCCGGCGGAAGGTGAGGAAGATTGGGATCTGATCAACGCCGGCAAGAAGGCTGTCACGCTGAAGCCGGGCGCCTCCTTCTTCCATCACGCCGATAGCTTCGCCATGGTGCGCGGCGGCCATCTGGATGTCGCGATCCTTGGCGCCTATCAGGTGGCGCAGAATGGCGACCTGGCCAATTGGCGCGTCGGCTCGAAGGGCGTGCCCGCCGTCGGCGGCGCCATGGACCTGGTGCACGGCGCCAAGCAGGTTTTCGTCATCACCGAACATGTGACCAAGGATGGCAAGCCGAAACTGGTGGAGACCTGCACCTTCCCGCTGACCGGCGTCGGCTGCATCACCCGCGTCTATACGAGCCATGCGGTCATCGACATCGGTAGGCAGGGCTTCGTCGTCCGCGAAAAGCTCGCCGCCATGACGATGGACGAGCTGCAGGCGATGACCGGCGCGCCGCTCCATATCGATCGCCCCGTTGCCGACCTCGTCGTGCCGAAGCTCTGAAGCCGGTTGCCATCTTTCAGACTCGCGCGCGATGCTTTAAGCTTATAATATTTCGCAAGCCGCTTTTGCGCAACATGCCGTTGGGAGAAGACCATGACCGAAGCCTTCATCTGTGACTATATCCGCACCCCGATCGGCCGTTTCGGCGGATCGCTTTCATCCGTCCGCGCCGATGATCTCGGCGCCGTGCCGCTGAAGGCGCTGATCGAGCGCAACGGCTCGGTCGATTGGGAAGCCATCGACGACGTGATCTATGGATGCGCCAACCAGGCGGGCGAGGACAATCGCAACGTCGCGCGCATGGCAAGCCTGCTGGCCGGCCTGCCGATTTCGGTGCCCGGCACGACGATCAACCGGCTTTGCGGCTCGGGCATGGATGCCGTCATCGCGGCTGCCCGCGCCATCCGCGCCGGCGAGGCTGATTTGATGATCGCCGGCGGCGTTGAGAGCATGTCGCGCGCGCCCTTCGTCATTCCCAAGGCCGAAAGCGCCTTTTCGCGCAACGCCGAAATCTACGACACGACCATCGGCTGGCGTTTCATCAATCCTGTCATGAAGAAGCAGTATGGCGTCGACTCCATGCCGGAGACCGGCGAGAACGTCGCGGAAGATTACAAGGTCAGCCGCGAGGATCAGGACGCCTTTGCCATTCGCTCGCAGGCAAAGGCTGCGGCGGCACAGGAGAACGGCCGGCTTGCCAAAGAGATCACGCCGGTGACGATCCCTCAGCGCAAGGGCGATCCGGTTGTCGTCGGCAAGGACGAGCATCCGCGCGCCACGACGATGGAAGCGCTCGCCAAGCTCGGCACGCCCTTCAAGAAGGAAGACGGCACGGTAACGGCCGGTAACGCCTCCGGCGTTAACGACGGCTCTGCCGCGCTCATCATCGCCTCGGAGGCGGCAGCGAGGAAATACGGCCTCACGCCGATCGCCCGCATTCTCGGCGGTGCCGCCGCCGGTGTCGCCCCCCGCATTATGGGCATCGGCCCGGTTCCCGCCTCGCGCAAGCTGATGGCCCGGCTCGGCATGCGCCAGGAACAGTTCGACGTCATCGAACTCAACGAAGCCTTCGCCTCGCAGGGGCTGGCCGTGCTGCGCGAACTCGGCATTGCCGATGATGACGCCCGCGTCAACCGCAATGGCGGCGCCATCGCGCTTGGCCATCCGCTTGGCATGTCCGGCGCCCGCATCACCGGCACCGCCGCACTGGAGCTGAAGGAAACCGGCGGCCGCTATTCGCTCTCGACCATGTGCATCGGCGTCGGCCAGGGAATTGCCGTCGCGCTGGAACGCGTCTGATTTTCCAATCAGTTTTGGTCCGTCCCTCCAAAGGCGGCGGACCGGCCTATCGCTCCCGATGCCGGGCGAGTCAAGACGGCAATTGCCGATGCCATCTGGAACGGCAAAGGCTCTAGCGCGTTTTCCTGCTGCTCAGTGGGATCGATCCTTGCCGCTACGCCAGAAATTCTCGAAATTACTTCCTTCAGGCGCACTTACCTTCCTATTGCCCTCATCCTGTCGCTATCGATCGCGCAAATCGCCTTCGCAGCCGAAGGGCAAAAGGCCAGCCACGCCTCCGAAGGGCTGTTTCTAGTGCAGATCGTTCTGCTTGTCGTGTCGGGCAGGTTGCTCGCCGAATGGATGGTGCGCATCGGCCAGCCGTCGATCATGGGCCAGATCATCGCCGGCATCATTCTTGGTCCCTCCCTTTTCGGCCTGGTGTTTCCGCATGTGCAGGCAAGCCTCTTTCCACCGGACCCAGGCCAGAAAAATATGACCGATGCGATCGGTCAGCTCGGCATCCTCTTCCTTCTGCTGCTGGCTGGCATGGAAACCGATCTCGGCCCGGCAAAGCGCCTGCGCAAATCGGCGGCCGGTGTCTCGCTGACGGACATCCTCATTCCGTTCGTTGCCGGCTTTTCGCTTGGCGAGCTCATTCCCGACGCCTTGCTTCCCGATCCCGAAAAACGGCTGGTCACATCTCTCTTTCTGGGTACGGCGCTTTCCATCTCCTCCGTGAAGATCGTCGCCTCCGTGGTACGCGAGATGGACTTCATGCGCCGGAATATCGGCCAGCTGATCGTCGCCTCCGCCATCATCGACGATACGATCGGCTGGGTGATCATCGCCATCACCTTCGGGCAGCCTCTCCTACGGCGGCGTCGCGGATACACTCCTGCAGACCGCCGACAGGTCATGCATTTTCATCGAAGCCGATCTGGCAAGCGCCCCGATCGTCACGAACTAGGAAAAGCCGATTCCGTGCTAACCTTTTTCCGTTCAGGCAACTGCGCCCGGGCCGGACAGCTGAGCTGCAATGGCAGCCTTGTCGATGATAGACCAGACGCTCCGGATTCGGCCGTCCAGAAACACGTAGAAAACGTTTTCCGAAAACTGAACCCTCCTGCCGTTCACCGGCATGCCGAACAGCGCCCCCTTTGGTGTGCAATCGAACTGGAGGCGGCTGGCGACATGCGGCGGCTCGCAAATCAGCAGGCGGATGTCGAAATGAAGGTCGGGAATTGCCAGGAAATCGCCCTCGAGCATATTGCGATAGCCGGACAATCCGACATGGGCGCCGTTGTAGTGAACGTCCTCATCGACAAACCCGCCAAGGCTCGGCCAGTCCTGCCGGTTCAGGCAGGCGATATAGTTTCGGTAGATCTCAGAGAGGTTGACGCTCATCGCGTTGCTGCCTTTGCGGTGACGCCGAGACCGGCACAGGCGCTCAGGCCGATGCCTGCCAGCGCCGACGTCCCGCATGCCTGACCGCAATCGGATGCTTGAGCGGCGGCGCGGGCCGGCCGATATGGTATCCTTGAACGGCATCGATGCCAAAGGATTTGACAAGATCGAGCTGTTCTTCGTTCTCGACACCTTCGACAAGAATGCGATGCCCGCGATTGCGCACCAGGCCGATGATATCTTCAAGAAGGATCTTGGCACCGTCGCTGTTTGCCGCGTCATGAAGAAACGATTTGTCGATCTTCACGGTTTCGAATTCCATCAGGCGAAGCCAGGATAGGCCGGCGAAGCCCGTGCCGAAATCGTCCAGCCAGAATTTGATGCCGAGCCTCTTGAGATCCTGAACGCTGTCGAGCACGTCGGGGCGTATTTCCATGTCGACACCCTCGGTGATCTCGAACGCAAGCCTATGCCCGGAAACGCCGGTTTCGGCGAGGATGGCAGCCACCTGTGCCGCAAAGCCGGGAGCCCGCAATTGGATCGGAGAAACGTTGACGCTGACCGTTTCAACGACGTCGCGGGACAGCAGCTCGCAGCACGCACGCCTGATCGCCCAGTAACCCAATTCGATGATGGCTCCCGTTCGCTCCGCTATCGGAATAAAGATCGCAGGCGAAGAACTCGAGCCATCGAGCAATTGCAGACGCATCAGGGCCTCGTAGGCGCCTATTTCTCCCGTCTCGAGATACTGGATCGGCTGATAGACCAGAGAGACGAGGTTCTGCTGGATGGCGATCTTCAATATGGCCGCGATAGTCTCGCTCGCATCCCCGCCCGGAAGCTCGTTCGGATCGAATATTCTGGCGCAGTTGCGCCCGCTCGCCTTTGCGGAATAAAGGGCGCGGTCGGCTTCGTTGATGACGTTTTCCAGCTTCGTGCCAGCCGTGTCCCTCGTGACGGTCGCCCCGACGCTGACGGTGACATGCCGGGAGCCGTCGAGCCGCTGGGCATGAACGATATCGAGCGCCTCGATCCCCTGGCAAATGGCTTCCGCCAGCGCCAGCGCGTCCGATCCGTGCTCCAGATCGAGTATGACGATGAACTCTTCGCCGCCGTATCGTCCGACGGTCGCACCCAGGGGGGCCACAATATCAGACAGGGCATTGGCGACGGTGATGAGGCAATGGTCGCCTTCCTGATGCCCGTAATAGTCATTGTACTTTTTGAAGAAATCGACATCGACCAACAGGACCGCAAATGCCACGCCATCCTCGCGCCAGCGCTCCCAGAACTGCTTCAGCCTTATATCGGCCGCCCGCCGGTTTTCCATTCCGGTAAGAGGATCCGTAATGGACAGGCGCAGAAGCGCCTCCCCGCGTTCCGTCGCCTGGCGCTGCTGCAGTTCGGCCTCTCTGGCATTGAGGAAGACGTTGAAACGCTCCTTGTTCAATTTCCAGTTCACATAGGAAGTGAAAACGAAACAGCAGAGATAAAAGGTCGTAAAGGCCAGGCAATAGGCCGGGCTATAGTGAAACTCGGCAAGCGACAGCAGAAAGATGGCGAAGATCAGCCCCGATGACGCGACGGCCAGAGCGAATTCGAGACTGAAGAACAGGTTGACGCCCATCATGAAAATGGCGCCGAAGGCAGCATAATAGGAAAAGGCCTCGGCATTGACGGTCTGCAGCGTCGGCACCAGCCACACGACATATCCGAAGACCACGGCTCCCGCGCATGTCGTCTCAAGCTCTCCCGCGCGACGCTGGCGCGCAAACTGGATCTCCAGAATAAGGAGCGAGACGCCGCCGATGAAAAAACGCGCCGGGATCGTCACATGAGAGACGTCGGGAGTGAATATCAGGTCGGTCACCAGGAAAAGAAGATAGACCGGCACAGCAAGCCACAGGCCACTGCGAGCCAGGGTACGACGCGCCTCGTTGCCGTAGTCCTTGTAGAGCGCACGAAGCTCGCCTGGATTGCTCATCAAGCGAGCCTCCCTCCAGCCAAGACCGCTTTCTCCCGACAATCGACGCATACTCATCATCACCCAAGTTAGCCGAGACTTCATGTCCACCACGTTACCTTTGCGTCGCTCGACTGAATAAATCACTCGGTTCACCAAGGCGGCTAATTTGATCCGTTTGATAACGACAGCGTTGCCGCAGTGACATTAACAAAACCATAGCGCTCATTTTTTATCTGAGATATGGTTTGCGGAGTGTTCACGGACTCGTTTAAAATTGAAACAATTTCAAACTGCTCTTGATGGCTATAGCCTCGTTACCGCGCAATCCATCTCGGAACATGCGAGATCATCGGGTAACAATCTTACAACCGAACAAATTAAAGAGGGCGAAGCCGAACTCGCCCTTATTCTCTCATTGACACAGCAGGCATTTGAAGCGAGCGCGCCGGTTCAAGGCATCATGAAAGCCTTGACGGAGCGCCTGCAGGTTTTGAAGAACAAGGTGACGCCCCTCACTTGGACGCATCTTGCCTCCATTGCGCAGACGCATCCTGTTTCATCCTTCCTGCTTCAGGACCCTCTGACCCGATGGTCCTTCGAAAAGCCGCGCGGTTATAGCGGCGACGCCTATCTGCTGGACTTCATTTACGAACATCCATCTGTTGCAGCACAGGTGGAGGAAGCCTCGGCGCTCGGCGCCGAAGTTTACGATTTCACCAGGCAAGCTGCGTCCGCCGTTGCCGTGCGGGAGAGGCGTGATCTTCTGGCATCGCATGTCGATGCGGTGGCCGAGAAGAACGACAAGGCCGAAATCCTGGCGATTGCGGCCGGCCACCTTCGTGAAGCGGAGCGTTCCCAGGCTCTGCAAAGCGGCAGGCTCAAGCGCTGGATCGCGCTCGATCAGGATCCCGTCAGTGTCGGGACCGTGAGTTCGGCCTTCCATGGCAGCTGCATCGAAGCGATCAACGGCTCCGTCCGCACCATCCTGGGGCGCGCGCAGAAGCTTGGTACGTTCGATTTCATCTATGCGGCCGGTCTTTACGACTATCTTGCCGAAAGCGTCGCCGTTCGGTTGACGGAGCGCTGCCTGCAGATGCTAAAGCCAGGCGGCAAGTTCCTTCTCGCGAATTTCGCAAAGGATATCGGCGTCGAAGGCTACATGGAAACCTTCATGAACTGGCCGTTGATCTGGCGAACGGACGAGGACGTGCAGTCGATCATCGACAAGGTCAAGCACCCGGTCACGGATGTTTCGCTCACGCGCGGTGAAAACGGCGGCGTCATCTACGCGGTCCTGACCGTGTAGGCCGCGAAAGCAATGCAATCGGCTAAGCCGCGTTGCGGCTTGGCCGGCAAAGACGGAATAAAACAAAGAGCAGAAGATAGACCAGGATGAGGGCTGCAAAAGCGGCGGATGTCGCTGTATCCTGCGCGAAGACCTGCTTGCGCAGCATATAGCCCGACGCCAGAAACGGCCCATTCCAAACAGCCGCACCAAGGAATGTCGCGATAGCAAAGCCAGGTACTGGTATGGCAAGCACACCTGCAGGAAACGCCATATAGGCCCTGATCACCGGAATGAGCTGACCGACAAACGCCACCCATATCCGATGGCGACGGCAATGGTTCTTCAGCCGCCAGTACCACTCGTCTTTGATATCCAGACGCCCGCCCATCTTCATTACGAAGGCATCTCCACGTGCAGGCCCCAACCATCGACCCATTCCATACCAGACCAACGAGCCTGCCGTCGAACCGATAGCCGTAATGGCAATTGCAGCGGGCAGATCGCCCGAACTGGTAATGCTCAACATGCCAAGCATGATGAACATGCCGATGGAGGGTATGATCGGTAGAAGTTTCTCGATCGTCGAACACAGCGCAAGACCAAGCAATCCCCATGAGGCCAGATGCGGCACGATGCCCAATAGATCGGATGGATCGCTCATCTGCCGGCAGCCGAATAATAAAGAGGCTTGCGCCGGACGATCTTGTAGACCCTGGCGGGCGGGAAGTTGCGCAGCACTTGGCCATGCAGCGTTGCCTTGAAACCGAACCGGTCGAGCAGCCGAGACGGCACGGGACAGCGAAGGCCATAGGTGAACTGGTAGAGTGCACCGCCTTCGCGCAGCCTCGCTAGGACACCGGTCAGAATGGCCATGGCTGTCTTCGGCGACATGTTCAGCAACGGCAGACCGCTGATCGCAGAGCCGAACAGCACATCCTCCGGCAAGTCTTGAGCACCCAGCCGGGCTGCATCGGCGCAGACAACCCTGGCGGCGGGGAACCGCCGCCGAAGCATGCCGGCGAAATTATCGGCATACTCCACCAGCGTCAGATCCCTTTCGCAGACGCCGCGCGCAAGCAGGGCTTCCGTGAAGACCCCCGTTCCGGGACCAAGCTCGAGAACGGGTCCGGCTGAAGGATCGACTTCGCTGGTGATAAGTTTGGCCAGTATCGTGCCGGAAGGAGCTATCGCACCCACCATTCGTGGATTGGTCAGCAGAGTTCGCAGAAATAGCGACGTGTTCGACATGTGTTTCCGCCTATGAAAGATTCGCCTGCGCGGCAGGCCTTTCCTAGGTGGAACCGATTGCGAGAACATTGCACCGGAAGGTAGGCGACATCACCCATCTACGGAAGGGAAGCTCAGCCGGAAAGCCGCCCCGCCAGTCGGTCCCTCCAGGACCACAACCCGTCCGCCGTGAAGTCTGGCAATTTCCTGGACGAGGTTGAGCCCAAGACCGAACCCCTTGCCGTGTCCCTGGAGGCGATAGAACGGCTCGAAGATGCGGTTTCGCTCCTCCGCGGGAATGCCGCGGCCTTCGTCGGCGACCGTAATGCCGGTCGCACGAGCGACATGGACCGTTATCCGGCCGCCGCGGCCGCCATGCTGGATCGCATTCTGCACGAGGTTGGCAACGGCTCGCTCAAGCGCGGCGCGATCGCCGAGAATTTCAACCACATCCTCATCCTTGCTGAAACATGGCTCGTAGTTGGCGGCAATGGCGAGCGGCGCCAGCTCGGAAACCACATGCTGCGCGACGTCGACGAGATTGATCACCGCCGGCTCGAAACGGTGATTGAGACGCTGAAGATCGAGGAATTGTTCTGCCAAGGTCGCAAGGCGTACCGTATCCTCGAAGATCCGCTCCTTCAGCGGGCCGGGTGGCAACCCATCAAGACGCGTCTGCAGGATCGCGACAGGGGTCCGCCATTCATGGGCAAGATGGGCGAAAAGGCGTTTCTGTCGCTCATAGCCTTCATCCAACCGGCCGAGTGCATCGTTGACGGCTTCGACAAGCGGCAGGATCTCTCGCGGAACATCGTCCACCGGCAGCCGCGTGCCCTGACGATTGATGTCGATCTGCCCGGCGCGGGCAACGGCTGAATCGAGCGAGGAAAAGGCGCGACGGACGACCAACGGCGCTGCGAGGAACGTCGCGATCGCCGTTACGATGAGAAGCGGCAGGAGGGCGCTGAAGAATACGATACCGACGGCCGTGACGATACGAACGGTCGATACGCTGCCGTCTACACCCGTGAGCACCTGCACCTCGCCCGCCGGAGATCCTACCCATTGCAGCCGTGCGGCAGGCACGGTGCTTCCGCCGAGATTGCTGCCGAAACGGGCCTGCCCGATGCCGTCGAGCGAACCGCCGATATTCGTATAGGCCGGCGGAACGCTGCCATTGGCTACTATGGCACCGCCGCGATCCCGCACGACGAACCAGAGCCCCGGCAAATCGGTGCGTCGTGCCGCGAGCGCCGGCGTCTCCTTCACCATTAGCGTACCGTCTTGATCCCGGGCGATCGACTGCGCGATGGCATCGATGGTTTCGTCTTCCGGCTGAAGGGAGATGAAGCTGCCGGTCATCCAGAGGGCAGCAATGATGAGGACCGCAAGAACAGTCAGAAAAATCGCCTGCAGGATGGACAGGCGCGAAACGAGGCGCCATCGCAAGGAAGGCTGGCTGGCGCTCATGACGTCTTTCTCATGAGATAGCCTATGCCGCGAACCGGATGAATTTCCAGACCGGATTCCAGGGAAGCAAGCTTGCGGCGCAAGCGGGAGACATGTGCATCCAGCGTGTTGGACTGGATATCGTCCGCAAAGCCATAAACGGCCTCCTCCAGTGCATGGCGCGACACGGTGCGCCCGATGCGGCGCGCAAGCGCTTCGAAGACGAGCAGTTCCCGACGTGGCAGTTCACACCGCTCGCCATCGATCAGCACATCATGGCAGCCGAAATCATAAGATAGCCTGCCGAAGCTCACCACTTCACTTCGCACATCACCGGGACGGCGCATGATGGCACGCAATCGCGCCAGCAGCTCTTCCACGGCAAAAGGTTTGACGAGGTAGTCGTCGGCGCCGGTATCGAGACCACCGATGCGGTCTTCGAGTTCGCCGCGCGCCGTCAGCACGATCACTGGCGTCCCGACCCCGGCCGCCCGCAACCTCGGAACGATCGATAGGCCATCTCCGTCCGGAACCTGGCGGTCGAGAAGGATGACATCATAGGGGAGATTTCTCGCGGCTTCCTCGGCATCGGCCAGCAGCGATACATGATCGACGACGGCGTCGCGAGCTTGCAAGGCGGCACTCAGCGCCGATGCCATTTCCGGCTCGTCCTCAAGCAACAAAATCCGCAATGGCCACCTCTCTCATCGGACAACTGTATTGTATTAGGCGGATTGCGAGAACATTGCGGCGACAATCTTGTGTGTCAGCGTTACGGCTGCAGAGACCGCACTCCGTCTGCCGTCGGGCAGAGCGATGTGGTCAACGATCATCGTCCGCGCCACGGCAGGGGAGAACATCTGTCGCTCTCGCCTGCACTAATGGCGGCGAAACCATTTTATTGGTAACCGGCGGCGCACAGAACCATTCAGGTCTGCGCCGCCGATCATGCTTTTATACCCCGGATGCTGTCGGCCAAGGGTCTTTCCGAGCCGGTATCGATCGGCGGAATAGGATGCATCTCTCGTGCCCATCCGTTCCGACCTAACCGAAGCGGCGCAGATGCAACGCCAAGGGATTGAGAGGGCTCGGAGTGTCCTCCCGTTCCGGCAGACCAATGTCACGAAGCTGATGATTCGAGAGTTCCGATACCCGCGCGCGCGTTTGCCGCTGCCTCCAGATGACGAGCAGCAGAGCGCGTGCGGTCCTCCAAACACCGAATTTTTGGCACAGTTCATCGACCGTTGCCGTCAAACTTTCAGCAACTAAAAATTGTGAATGCGTCATTGTCCTTCCTGGCGCAATTACGCAGCCAGGTCCTCTTGAAGCTTGACCGGCTTCAGGAGCAAGCGCGCAAAACAAGCGCGGATTCATTCCCTCGGCAAGTCATAGTGTGATTATTGGAAAAGTGCCTAAACGGCCGTAGATAAAGCTTTTATCAGCTTTAAATAAATGCTCGTCGCGTGTTTGGCATGGTGCATACCAATCCAGTAACGAGCATTCCGCCGGAGACGTATGTAAACATTTGTGTATGATGCATGTCACGCCTCCTCTGTCTGATTTGCGGATGAGCATATAATACGCGAGATCAAGGGATCGGCAACCCCACAATTTCGAATTGCAGCAATCCCGGGTGTGGTGTTGCGTGGATGCAACAGCATATTCCAGCGCGTAGCACCGGGGACACGGGAGAATAGGTTAGCAAAGACTTTCGTTTGCAACGAAGCTCTTCGCCAAGGGCCGCTAGAACGAATTGACGATGCCGCCGCCGGTGCGCATCTGCTGGACCATGATATGCGCATGGTAGTGCATGGCGCACTTGATCGCGTAGATTTGCAGGACGATCGGGGAGCGGCGATGCCGCAAGAGGTTGAGAAGCCGCCGGCGATAGACGGCGCGCAGATCCGCCTCCTTCACGAGGCGCATCAAGCGAACGAAAATACCAGCCGCCTCCAGCACCCATGTTGCATTGAGAGCCAGCAAACGCAAGGGATGGCGACGAAGATGGCGTAAGCGGGTGCTTTCCGGTTCGATGCGGGCATCGATATAGAGCGCATCCAGCCGGTCGAAATAGGCTGCCGGCTGATGCAGATCGCTCAAGACGGAAAGATATCCATCGCGCAGTGTTTCCCGCGAAAGATTAAGGGGAATGACGTTGGTGCCGAAGGCGGGCGGATCATCGTGATCGAGGCGGCCTTCCTCGGCGAGACGCGTATAGAGCGGCGTCTTCGGGATCGCCGCCAGCATGCCGATCATGGCATTGACGATGCGCGCATCCCTGATGAAGACGCGTTGCGCATCGAAGATGGTCGCATCGTCGCTGTCGAAGCCGAGGATCATACCGCACCAGACCTCCATGCCAGTCTGCTGGATCGCGTGGATCTTTTCCAGCATCGTGCCGCCCTTGCGCAGGTTCTGCAGCTTCTTGGTTTCGCGCAGCGCCGCCTCGTTCGGCGTCTCGATGCCGATGAAGACGACGCGGATATTGGCGTCGACCATCAGCTGCATCAGCTCCGCATCGTCAGCCAGATCGATCGACGCCTCCGTCAGAAACGTCATCGGATAGTGATGTCTCTCCTGCCAGGCGACGACATCGCGCAAGACCTCCTTGATCGCCTTCTTGTTGCCGATCAGATTGTCGTCGACGATGAAAGCCGTATCCATTCCCGCGGCCAGCAAGGCCTCCATCTCGGCGATGACCTGCACGCTGGCCTTGATGCGCGGCTTGCGGCCGAAAACCACGATGATATCGCAGAAATCGCAGGTGAAGGGACAGCCGCGCGAGAACTGGATGCTGCCGACCGCATATTCGTCCATCTTCAGGAGATCGAAGCGCGGCACCGGCACCTTGCTCATATCCGTCTTGTCGGACTGCTCGTAGCGCCGCGCATGATTGCCTTGCTGCCATTCATTCAGGAATTTCGGCCAGGTTTCTTCCGCCTCGCCGATGAAGGAGACATCCACAAGATTGCCGAAATAGTCCTCCTTAACCGTAACCCAAGGTCCGCCGACGACGGTAAAGCAATTGCGTCGTTTGAGCTCGGTCAGGATCTCCGTCATCCGGAAGCGCTGGACGATCATGCCTGTCAGCGCAACGATATCGGCTCTCTCGCAGAGATCGTAGTCTATCGGTTCGATATTCTCGTCCACGAGGGTAATGCTGTGCTCCGCAGGCGTTAGCGCCGCAAGCAGCGGCAGACAGGCGACCGGAAGATTGGCTTTCACATCGAACAGCGGCAGCGCGTGTTCCATGCCCCAGTAGGAGGTTTCGAAGCGCGGATTGATGATGACGATATGAGCCATTGAATATGCCGCTCCATGACTTTGCAGATCTGGTTCGGTATTGCGCTAAGCTTCTATCTCGTTCCGCCTGCGCCCACCCTTCGGCGGCGAAACTTGGCATCGAGAAGGCCGTCTTAGCAGCCATATATGAGCTCAGCATTAAATTTCGCCCGGCCTGTGAGCGGAAGGCCGAACTCGTGCGTATTCCCGATGCCGCCGAAGCACCGGAAAATTTTTCCGACGGCGATGTCGAAATCGACGGAAGGCGATCGTCTTTATTGCAGGCGCGTTGCGTGAGATGAATTCCCTGGTCTTCCCCGCGCTGATCGAGCTGGCTGAAAGGAGCTGCGAAATGAACTCGTCCTATCGTTGGGTGATTGTCGGTGCCGGTGCGCTGATGACCTGTGTGGCGCTTGGCGCGATGTTTTCCTTGGCGATCTTTCAGGTGCCCATTGCCACCGACACGGGCTGGTCGCATGCCGGCATCGCCGCCGCCATGACGCTGAACTTTCTCGTCATGGGTTTGGGTGCCTTCGCCTGGGGCGCGGCAAGCGACCGTTTCGGCATCCGCATCGTGGTGATGATCGGAGCGCTGCTGCTCGGGCTTGCACTGGTCCTGGCGAGCCGGGCCGGCTCGCTTCTGCAATTCCAGCTGACCTACGGCATTCTCGTCGGCCTTGCGGCTAGCGCCTTCTTCGCGCCGATGATCGCGGCAACAACCGCCTGGTTCGACAAGGGAAGAGGCCTGGCGGTATCGCTGGTGTCGGCCGGCATGGCCGTCGCGCCGATGACAGTATCGCCTTTCGCCCGCTACCTCATCTCAGCCTATGACTGGCGCTTCGCCATGCTTGTCATCGGTATCATGGCGTGGGTCCTTCTTATCCCGGCGGCACTGCTGGTTCGGCGGGCGCCCGTTCTGGCAGAGACGTCCGGCCTGGGTGGGCAGGCGGAGGAGAAGAGCCTGCCGCTTGGCCAGATCTTCCGCTCGCCGCAATTCATCGTCCTTGGCGCTACCTTCTTTGCCTGCTGCGCGGCCCATTCCGGACCGATCTTCCATATGGTCAGCTATGCCACCATCTGCGGCGTGGGCCCGATGGCTGCGGTCAGCATCTATAGCGTCGAGGGCCTTGCCGGCCTCGGCGGCCGCCTGCTCTACGGCACGCTTGCCGACAGGCTCGGCGTCAAACCGGTGCTGATCGCCGGCCTGCTGGTACAGGCGGCGGCGCTTGCCACCTATCTGCTCGTCAGCGAACTCGGCGAGTTCTATGCGCTGGCGGTCGTCTTCGGGAGCGCCTATGGCGGCGTCATGCCGCTTTATGCTGTGCTTGCGCGCGAATATTTCGGGCCGCGCGTCATCGGCACCGTCTTCGGCGCGGTATCGATGCTCTCAAGCATCGGCATGGCGGCCGGGCCTCTGGTCGGCGGCTGGATCTTCGATAGTTTCGCCAATTACTCATGGCTGTTCATCGGCTCGTCCATGGTCGGGCTTGGAGCCGCCGGTATCGCCCTTGCCTTCCCGCCGATGCGGCGCTTGCGGCTGCAGCCGGCGTGAAATAGGCCCAGAGCAGCACAGAGACGGGCCTGCGACCTCGGGTACGCACGGCACATTTCAAATACGGCTGATGCCAGTCTTCCTGGCGCCAGCCTCGTGACACGAGTCCGCCGCGATAGCGACGGACAGCGATATATTCGTATTTCTTGATGCTTTACGCACAGTTTTCCATAAACGACAGTGGTTGCAGGCATTGCAATTTTCAATTTTTAGCCAACACTCGCAGATGCATCAGGTGCGTGATCTCCCGGCGGAGGAAATCGGGAGAGCACCACTGGCGCGACTTTCCGCGCCCATCGGCAGGAAAGTCCCGCGTAATGTCATTATGGGGGACAAGACACCGGTCTTTTGACCATGTCCCTGGTGCAATTGGGAGGATTAATTTATGGCAACCACGTCCGTGGCCGAGACGAACGGTCGAGGCATGACCCGGGAAGAGAAGAAGGTCATCTTCGCCTCTTCGCTCGGTACAGTGTTCGAATGGTACGACTTCTATCTCTATGGGTCGCTGGCCGCTTTCATCGGTGCGGCCTTCTTCAGCGACTATCCGGAGGCGACCCGCAATCTCTTTGCCCTCCTGGCCTTCGCCGCGGGCTTTCTCGTCAGGCCATTCGGCGCCCTGGTCTTCGGACGCATCGGCGACCTCGTGGGACGCAAATATACCTTCCTCGTCACGATCCTGATCATGGGCCTCTCGACCTTTCTGGTCGGCATTCTTCCGGGTGCGGCAAGCTGGGGCATCGCCGCCCCTGTCATCCTGATCATCCTGCGCCTGCTGCAGGGCCTGGCGCTTGGCGGTGAATATGGTGGCGCCGCCACCTATGTCGCCGAGCATGCGCCCGACAACAAGCGTGGCTACTATACGTCCTGGATCCAGACGACGGCAACGCTCGGCCTGTTCCTGTCGCTGATCGTCATCCTGATCGTCCAGAACGCCCTCGGCAAGGAAGCCTTTGCCGCCTGGGGCTGGCGTATTCCCTTCCTACTGTCCTGCCTATTGCTCGCCATCTCCGTCTGGATCCGGTTGTCGCTCAGTGAATCGCCGGCCTTCAAGAAAATGAAAGAAGAAGGCAGAGGCTCCAAGGCGCCGCTCTCCGAGGCCTTTGGCCAATGGAAGAATGCAAAGATCGCCCTCATCGCCCTGCTCGGCCTCACCGCCGGTCAGGCGGTCGTCTGGTATGCCGGCCAGTTCTACTCGCTGTTCTTCCTGCAGAACGTGTTGAAGGTCGACGGCCAATCGGTCAATATCATGATCGCGATCGCGCTTCTGATCGGCAGCGGCTTCTTCGTATTCTTCGGCTGGCTTTCCGACAAGATCGGCCGCAAGCCGATCATCATGGCGGGTCTCGCGCTGGCGATCCTGACCTATTTCCCGCTGTTCAAGGCGTTGACCCATGCGGCAAATCCGGCACTCGCCCAGGCGGAGCAGACGATCCGCGCCACGGTGACGGCCGCGCCTGGCGATTGCACATTCCAGTTTAATCCTGTGGGAACCGCCAAGTTCAACAATTCGTGCGACATCGCCACGTCGTTCCTGTCGAAGTCGTCCGTACCCTATACGGTTGTCGAAGGTCCTGCCGGCCAACCGGCAACCGTCAAGGTCGGTGACGCAACCGTAACGTCCTATGACGCCACGGCCGCCGCCGCAGGTGCCGCGGCCAAGAGCGCCGTCTTCACGCATGACATGAACCTCGCTTTGCAAAAGGTGGGCTTCCCGCTCGCCCGCGATGCCGCCAAGGTTCCGGATGCCAAGCTCGACGCCTTCATCGCCGCCAACCCGGAACTTGGGTTGAATGCCGCAACCGTGCGCGCAGGCGACAAGACGGTGACGCCCGTTGCCGATCTCGTAAAGGCGAAACTGCTGACGGCGGATCAGGCCGGCGGCGCAACCGAGATGCCGGTCTATACCGTCGCCAAGGGCGGCGCCTTCAAGATGGTCGCCGATCCCTCGGCCATCAATTGGCCTTTGACCATCCTCATCCTGACGATCCTCGTCATCTATGTGACGATGGTCTATGGCCCGATTGCCGCCATCCTGGTGGAGATGTTCCCGACCCGCATCCGCTATACCGGCATGTCGCTGCCCTATCATATCGGCAACGGCTGGTTCGGCGGCCTGCTGCCGGCAACGGTCTTCGCCATGAGTGCCGCCACGGGCGATATCTACTACGGTCTCTGGTATCCGATCGCGATCGCTGCGATGACGCTCGTCATCGGCCTTATCTTCGTTCGCGAAACCAAGGGCGTCGATCTCAACGCCATCAAGTAATCGCTGGAAAGCCCGGCCTGCGCTATGTTGCAGGCCGGGCTTTTCTTCACTTGCCTTAGAGGGCTTGATTGACGCGTGTTCAGGCCCCGCAAAGAGCGTGCAGCAATACCAAGAAGGAAAAGAGCACCATAAGGCCGGCCAGGACGTGTTGCAGGATCGACCAGACGCGTCGGCTTGCGGTGAGACTCGGTCGGGTTGCAAGGGATGCAAGGTAAAGAACTGTGTCCATAAAGACTCCTGGCGCATATATCCGAATGGGCGAAACGAATGCCGTCACGATTGCGGAAATCCGCGATATCTGAGCCTTTATATTGTCTACAAAATTAGTAGACTAAAGGAAGAGTTTTTCGGCTCTCCTGGCATTTCGGATAAATTAAACTCACGCGCCGCAGGGCACATATTGCCCGATTGATCTCCTCGCCAAACGACTGAGATCGCGAATAAAGCCAAACAAAAACCGAATGAAAATTTATTCTATAGAATAAATCAACAAAGCAAGGCCGATCCTTGTGATTGGGCGGCAGTGGCTTACGAGTGTCGCAGACAATCATCGAGCCTGCACGCATGCCCTTGCTGAATATCCAAAATCTCTCGCTTGCCTTCGGCTCGACACAAGCCTTGGCGGGCGCGTCGCTGACCATCGACCGCGGCGAAATCGTCGCGCTGATGGGGGCCAACGGCGCTGGAAAATCGACTTTGGTAAAGATCCTGTCGGGCATTCACCACGCCGATTCAGGCAGGATCTTATGGAACGGCAATGATTATCAAGCCGCTAGCCCAGCCGAGGCTGTAGCCCAAGGCATCGTCACCGTGCACCAATCCACCGACGTCGTCGGGGTGGCGGGCCTTTCGGTGGCGGATGCCCTTCTGCTCAATCAATTCGTCGACGGGCGACAGCCCTTCTTCCTGTCGAAGCGCTCGGTACGACGAAAGGCTGAGGCCATCCTGTCGGAAGCCGGTTTCGACCTGCCGCTCGATCGTGATTTCGGCGACCTCGGCACGGCGGACCGGCAGATGGTTGCCATTGCCCGCGCCCTGTCGAACAAGGCGCAGCTGCTGATCCTGGACGAACCGACGGCAAGCCTTTCCGCGCGCGAGACGGGCCGCCTTTACGACATCGTCCGTCAGCTGAAAGCGCGCGGCCTCGGCATTCTCTACATCTCGCATCGAACAGCCGATCTCGATGCTCTCGCCGATCGCGTCGAGATTCTGCGCGGCGGCCGCAATGTCGGCGCCTTCACGCGCCCCGTCGATTTCAATGCTGCCATCGAAACCATGATCGGACGATCGATGACGGCCGCCCGCCCGCACCGGCGCGAGCAGTTCGACCGGACGGTGCTGGAGCTTCAGGGCGTGCGGCTGCTTGCTGGCAGCCCGCCGATCGATCTCAAGCTTCATGCCGGCGAGGTCGTGGCGATTACCGGCGTTCTCGGCGCGGGCAA
This sequence comes from Rhizobium sp. KNZ2-6A, assembly GCF_056755475.1. Taxonomy (NCBI): domain Bacteria; kingdom Pseudomonadati; phylum Pseudomonadota; class Alphaproteobacteria; order Hyphomicrobiales; family Rhizobiaceae; genus Rhizobium; species Rhizobium sp. KNZ2-6A. The sequence goes on from NZ_JBNDIC010000002.1 coordinate 155,249, forward strand.
GAGCCGGCTTCTCTCTGCCCTTTTCGGCCTCGAACGCTTCGCCGCCGGCAACGCTCTTCTCGATGGCGCCCCCTTTGAGCCCGCCTCGCCGGCGGAGGCAATCGCGCGCGGCGTCGTCATGGCAGCCACCGATCGACATCGCTCCTCCCTCATGCCGCGGGACTGGCCGGGCGAGAGCATTGCGGCCACGATCAGCCTGCCGCACCTGAAACAATGGTATCCATCCGGCTTCCTGTTTTCCGGACGAGAGGCCCGTGAAGGCGAAAAGGCCATTCGCCGCCTCGGCATCAAGGCGTCTGGCCCGGACGCATCCGTCTGGTCCCTGTCGGGCGGCAATCAGCAAAAGGTCGTGCTTGCGCGCTGGGAGGCGGAGCCGAGCCGCCTGCTGCTGCTCGACGAACCTTTCCAGGGCGTCGATGTCGGCGCCCGCCAGGACATTATCACCGCCATCCGCGCCCATACCGAGCGCGCCACCCTGATCGCGACATCCGATCCGGAAGAGGCGCTCGAAGTCGCCGACCGGGTGCTGCTGATGGAGCACCACACACTGAAAGAAGTCGCTCATGCGAGTGCCGGCGATCGACAGAATGAGGAATATGCCTGATGAGTGAAGGAACCGTCCAAATCCCCAAGCAGAAGGCAGTCGATAGCGCGATATCGGCGCGGGAATTCGTGCGGCGGGGAGCGGTATTTTTCCTCCTCCTTGCTCTCGTCATCATCTTCAGTTTCGCCCAGCCGGCCTTCATCAACATCAGCAATCTGATGAGCATCCTGCAGGCGGTTTCGGTCGTCGCCATCATCGGCGCGGGCGTTACCGTGACGCTTGCTATCGGCGGTTTCGATCTTTCCGTCGGCGCGGTGGCGGCCTCGAGCGTCATGGCCGCCAGCTATGCCATGATCGTCCTCAATCTCAACGCCTATGAGACCGTGCCACTGGTGCTTGCCTTCGGCGCGATCGTCGGGCTCGTCAATGCCTTGCTGATCGTTCGGCTGAAGGTGCCGGATCTGCTCGCCACGCTCGCGACCATGTTCCTGTTGACCGGGCTGCAACTGATCCCGACGGCGGGGCGCTCGATCTCGGTGGGCCTCATCCTTCCGGATGGCACGACGGCGACGGGCAAGGTCGATCCTGCCTTCCTGACGATCGGACGATCGAGCCTGTTCGGCGCCATCCCCTTCCCGGTCATTCTCATGCTGATCGTAGCCTTCGTTCTCTTTGTTCTCACCGAACGCACACGCCTTGGCCGCCTTCTCTACGCGACCGGCGGCAATGAAGCTGCGACCAGGCTCGCCGGCGCCAATATCGCTCGCCTGAAGACCTTTGCCTATGTGCTTTCAGGCACTCTTGCCTCGCTCGGCGGCATCATCGTCGCTGCCCGCGTCGGCCGTGGCGACGTCTCCTCCGGCGGCTCGCTCTTGATGGATTCGGTGGCAGCCTCGCTCATCGGCTTTGCCGTGCTCGGATTACGCCGTCCGAACGTTCTCGGCACCACGATCGGTGCCGTCTTTGTCGGCGTGCTTCTGAACGGCCTGACGATGCTGAACGCGCCCTATTACACGCAGGACTTCATCAAGGGCGCCGTTCTCGTCGGTGCGCTTGCGCTTACCTATGGGATCAGCCGCGGCAAGGCGTGATCCCGCCACTCATCCCAACCTAACATTCCATGGATTTTCAATGATCAAATTATTCAAAACCATCGCTTCGGCTGTTGTCGCCGGCTCTCTCTTCGTGACCGCGGCGTCGGCGGCGGGCCTCAGCGGCGCGCCTGTTCCCTTCGATAAGAGAACGGTCAATATCGCCGTCATCAGCTTCCTCGGTAGCGGTGACTGGCTGCAGGCCTTCGAAGCCGGCGTCAAACGGCAGGCCGATGCACTCGGCGTGAACCTCACCGTTTCACAGGCTCGCAACGACAACGACACGCAGCGCAATCTTGTCGAGCAAGCGATCAATCTCGGCGTCGACGGCATCATCATCAACAATGGCCGACCGGAAGTCTTGAAGGATGTCGCGCAGAAGGCGCTCGACAAGGGCATCAAGGTCGTCGCTTATGACGTCAATCTCGACAATCCGCAAATCCCGCAGATCGAGCAGAGCGACAGGGATATGGCCAAGCTCGTGCTCAACCAGGCGGTCAAGGACAAGGGTGATGGGTTCACCGGCGGTGCCGTCTATGTCGCCGGCTTCGCGCCGCTCGACCGCCGCTATGCGGTGTGGAAGGATTTCATCGTCAAGCACAATCTGAAGGAAAAGGCCGTATGGGGCGTGGTCAATGACACCGTTCCCGCCTCCGTCGCCGACCAGACCAAGGCGGTGCTGCGCGCCAATCCGGATATTTCGGTGATCTTCACGCCATGGGACGAATTCGCAAAAGGCGCGAAGCTCGCGATCGACGAACTCGGCCTTTCCAGCCAGGTGAAGATCTATGGCGTCGACACCTCGACCGCCGATATCCAGTTGATGGTCGAGCCGGACAGCGCCTGGGTCGCGACCGCTGCCACGAACGCGGCCGTCGTCGGCGAAGTTTCCGTCCGCGCCGTTTCGCTTGCCATTGCCGGCCAGTCCCCGGGCCGTTCGGTTCTCCTTCAGCCGACGCTCATCACCCGCGACGATCTCGTCAGCAACAAGATCGGCACAATCGAGGAGCTGCAGCAGAAATTCCCGGCCTTCCTGAAGCGCGATGCCGCAACTGCTTCCTGGATTCCGGCTGCCAAGAACTGAGCCTTACCGACCGCTTTCGCAGGCGCCGCCCGCAAGGGCGGCCCTTTTCGTTCCCCTATGCGTGAGAAGACCCATGGCATCGATCGACCTGCCCAAACCCGATTTTGCCCGCAACATGACGCTGGTCGGCCACAGCGATATTGGCGGCCGCGGCGATGGACTGCAATTGATGGTTCATCGCGGCTACGCCTATGTCGCCCATCCCTGGTCGCAGGGCTTCTCGATCGTTGACGTACGCGACGCGAAGAACCCGAAGACAGTCAATTACGTGCCGGCGCCGGCCAATACTTGGAACATCCATCTGCAAACGCATGACGACCTGCTGCTGGTCATCAACGCACTCGACCTTTTCGCAGATGTGGAAACATTCACGGACGAGAAGGCTTACTATACGCAATCCGTCGGCGAGACGGTCGCCTCCAGAAAGCGCGAGCGCGCCTGGACGGCCGGTATGAGCGTGTTCGATATTTCCATTCCGGACAGGCCGCGCAGGATCGGCAAGCTGGATGTCGAGGGCGTCGGCTTGCATCGTCTCTGGTATGTCGGCGGCCGCTATGCCTATGCCTCGGCGCTGCTCGACGGCTTTACCGACTATATCTTCGTCACCATCGACATGGCCGACCCGACCAGGCCGGCGCTTGTCGGCCAATGGTGGCTTCCCGGCATGAACCGGGCGGCGGGAGAAACGCCTGATTGGGGCGACGGCAAGCGTTACGCCCTGCACCATGCGCTGGTTCACGGCGACACCGCCTATGCCTGCTGGCGCGATGGCGGCCTGACGCTTCTCGATATCAAGGACCATGCCGCACCCAAGCTCATCAAGCATCATAACTGGTGCCCGCCCTATGGCGGCGGCACGCATTCGCCGCTGCCGCTTCCCGGCCGCGATCTTCTTGTCGTGGCGGATGAAGCCGTGCTGGACAATGAGGAAGACGGCCGGAAACATACCTGGATCTTCGACATCCGCGTGCCCGAAAATCCGATTAGCATCTCGACCTTCCCTATTCCCGCCGAGATCGACTATACGAAGAAGGGCGGCCATTTCGGCCCGCATAATCTGCACGAAAACCGGCCCGGCTCGTTCGTCTCCGAGACGCTGATCTTTGCGACTTGGCAGAATGCCGGCATTCGCGCCTTCGATATTTCCGACCCCTATCGCCCGGTCGAAACGGGCGCTCTCGTGCCCGCGGGGCCGGCTGTCATGACCGACCGCCGTCCCGGCCGTCCGAAAGTCATCCAGTCCGCCGACGTCTTTGTGGATGCCAGGGGTCTGATCTATGCGACGGATTACAATGCCGGACTTGAGATCATAGAATATGGCGGCTGACAGCGAGCTTAGCTCCCGCAAAGGAGATCTGCCCGACATTTCGGGCAGATCCGTCAATCGTATCAGACGGCCTCGTCATGCGAGGGCTTTTCCCAAAGATTGATACCGCCTTCGACGGCATAACGATCGATCTCGGCGAGTTCCTCGGGGCTGAATGTGAGGTCGTTCAGGGCCGCCACGTTTTCCTCGACCTGACGCGCCGAGCTTGCACCGATCAAGGCCGACGTCACGCGCGGATCCCTAAGAACCCAGGCGATGGCAAGCTGGGCGAGCGACTGGCCGCGACGCTTGGCGATCTCGTTGAGCGCCCGGGCGCGATCGATGTTTTCCTCTTTCAAATGCTCCGGACGCAGGAAGTCCCCGCCCGGCCGGTTGACGCGGGCATCCTGCGGAACGCCGTTGAGATACTTGTTGGTGAGCAGGCCCTGGGCGAGCGGCGTGAAGGCGATGATACCGGCTCCGACTTCGTCCGTCGCGGCAAGCAAATCCTTCTCGACCCAGCGATTGAAGAGATTATAGGCCGGCTGATTGATCAGAAGCGGCACCTGTCGCTCCCTCAGAAGCGCTGCGATTTCGCGCGTCTTGTTGCCGGAATAGGACGATACACCGACATAAAGCGCCTTGCCCTGTCGGACCGCCTGAGCAAGCGCATCGGCCGTTTCTTCCAGAGGCGTCTCCGCATCGAAGCGATGGGAATAGAAGATATCGACATAATCGACGCCGAGCCGGGTGAGGCTCTGGTCAAGGCTGGAAAGCAGCGCCTTTTTCGATCCGCCGCCGCGCCCATAGGGACCCGGCCACATATCCCAACCCGCCTTGGACGAGATGATCAGCTCGTCGCGATAAGCGGCCAGATCCTGTTTCAGGATATGCCCGAAATTGATCTCGGCGCTTCCGGCCGGCGGACCGTAATTGTTGGCAAGGTCGAAATGCGTGATGCCGAGATCGAACGCCTTGAAGAGGATCGACCTTTGCGTATCGAGAGGCGTCGTATCGCCGAAATTGTGCCAGAGGCCGAAAGAGATGGCAGGCAATTTGAGGCCGCTTCGACCGACGCGGCGGAAATGGGCCGAGTCATAGCGTTCCGGATCGGGGCGGTAGGTCATGAATTGTGTTCCTGTCGGTCAAATTATGCGGGGTGACGATACGGGCACAGAATGGCAGAGAGGCATTCGATGAGAAGCCAATCCATATTTTTTATCGACCAGAGAGGAGAAGTTTTTTCCAGAACGGCATGAGGCGACATGTGGGTGACGAGGCTGACCTTGTCGTCAGGCGCCTGTACCGAAACGTGCCCGGTAAAAGCCGGGGGTCACGGCAAGATGCTTGATAAATGCCCTGTGCAGGGTATCGAGGCTTGCAAAGCCCGAGCGCTCCGCAATGCGGGCCAATGGCCAGTCGGAACTTTCGAGCAATGCCTTTGCCCGGTCGACCCGTGCGGCTTCGACGAATTGCGCCGGCGTCGTTCCAGTCTCCCTGCGGAAGTTGCGCAAAAATGTGCGTTCGCTCATCCCGACCCGGCTGGCAAGAGCACCCACTGAAAGATCCCCTGTCGGATCATCGATGATCTCGTTCAGAAGCTTTCGTATTGGGGGCGTTGCATTTGCCTGAAGGGCCAGGCCCGCACCGAACTGTGATTGTCCGCCCGGCCGGCGCATGAACAGCACCATTTGCCGCGCGACAGCCAGGGCTGTCTTTGAGCCACAATCGGCCTCGACAAGCGCCAGGCACAGATCGATACCAGCCGTAATTCCGGCCGAAGTGAAGACGGGTGGCTCCGCAACGAAGATAGCGTCCGGCTCGACATCGATTTGCGGGCGCAGCTCCTTCAACAGAGCACAGGAATTCCAATGGGTGGTGGCGCGCTTGCCATCGAGGAAACCGCCGGCCGCAAGTATGAACGCACCGGTACAGACACTCGCCATCCGTCTAAGGGATTTTGTCCTGGAGTGCAGCCAGGCGATCAGATCAGTCCGAAATATGACCTCGCGAAGCCCCTCTTCGCTTCCGCCGGCGATGAGGACGGTATCGAGATCATCAGGCAGCCGCTCCAGGCGTTGGCTCTCGCCGAACATCAGCCCGCCGGCCGAACTGCTCTTGACGGTCCCGCCCGCCGGAGAGGCAAGCAGAACCTCATAGGGCACCACACCCTCCGGCACATGCAAGTTCGCCATCGCGAAGACCTCCATCGGTCCGACGATATCGAGCGCCTGTACACCATCATAACCAATGACGGCGATGCGCCGGGGTGAAAGTGCAAAATCCGGCATTGGCGGAAAATGCGATATCTTTGACATTTCCGCCAGATGGGCCGACCGATATTTTTGAAGGCGTGACATCACAATGCCGGACACGCGCCATGTATCACTTCGATCTCAGAACTCTGCTTCTTTCGCTGCTCACACTTACCCTTGCGATTTTCTTTCTCGAAGGAGCTGCGACAGCAGCCGAAAACACCATTCAGCTCACTCGGCCGAAAGCCGGACGAACACGCCCCCTGATCGCCATTGCCGCTGACAACCAAGGCACGGAGACGACTGATCTCATTATCCCCTATGGCATCATACGCAGCGCCGGCGTTGCCGATGTGGCGATTGTTTCGACACAGGCCGGTATCGTGAACCTGATGCCAGCGCTGACAATCAAGCCCGATGCGACAATATCGGACTTTGACCGCAACCATCCCGAAGGCGCCGATATCGTCATCGTTCCCGCCATGCATGACGACAGGAACCGCGACATCATCGCCTGGATCCGCAAGCAATCCTCAAAGGGTGCAAAGATCGTCTCGATCTGTGAAGGTGCATGGCTTGCAGCACGGGCCGGCGTATTTGACGGCAGGCGCGCCACGACGCATTGGTATGCCTTCGACAAGATGCGCGATGCCTTTCCGAAAACCAGCTGGGTCCATGATCAACGCTATGTTGCCGACGGCAACGTCGTCAGTACCACCGGCGTCACCGCCTCTATCCCCACCTCGCTGGCGCTCGTGGAGGCTATTGCCGGCTCGCAAAAGGCGCGCTCCATCGCCACCCACATGGGCGTCGATGATTGGAGCAGCGTACATGACTCATCGCTGTTTCATATGACGACAGGCCGCCTATGGCGTTTCGCCGGCAACTACCTTGCCTTCTGGAACCATGAAACCATTCGTCTGCCCGCTCAGGATGGCTTTGATGAGATTGCCCTGGCGCTGACCGCGGACGCATGGTCGAGAACCTATCGCTCACGAGCGATCGTTGCGGAAACGGCTAAATCCATCCGTTCGCGCAATGGTCTGGTTCTCGTGCCGGACCTATCGTTCGACACCGGTGCCTCGGTTCTGGAAGTACCAGCGCTTCCCGCAGCCCAAGCGCTTGATCATGCCCTCGCTCAAATCGCTGCCCGTTACGGTGTTCGCACCTCGGACATCGTCAAACTGCAGCTCGAATATCCGGCAAAACACTGAGCCGACCGCTCGTTGGCTCAGTGAAGATCATGGCAGCCGCTGCGGCTCGGACAAAACAGCTCTACAACAGCTTCTCCAAGGTGATCGGCAGGTCGCGGACGCGCTTGCCGGTCGCATGGAATACGGCGTTGGCGATCGCCGGCGCCACGCCGACGATGCCGACTTCGCCGACGCCCTTGCCGCCGAGCGCCGAAGCGTTGAAATCCGGCACGCCGACGGAGATCACCTGGATATCCGGAATGTCGGAATTCGTCGGCACGAGGTAATCGCCGACATTGTTGTTGACGGTTCGCCCGTTGCGAGGATCGACCAATCCTTCCTCGAGAAGCGCCTGGCCGATGCCCATGATGATGCCGCCGCGCCACTGGCTCTCGACCAGCTTGGGATTATAGAGGCGGCCGCAATCGAAGGCGGAGACCATGCGGGAGACACGCACCGTGCCAAAGTCCTCATCGACCCGAACTTCGGCGAAATGGGCGCACCAGCTGTGCATCGAATAATCACCCATGGTCGGCCCTTGAACCCTCGCCATGGTGGTCCAGGCCTGGAGCTGCTCCTGGGCGTTCGCACCGTCAGGCAGCGTATTGCGCCGGACTTCGATCTCCTCGCGCTTGAGTGCGGACATCAGTTCGGACAGCGTCAGCGAAGGCGTTTCACCGCGCGGTGCTGCGATGCGCCCCCCGGCGAAATTCAGCGTATTCGCGCCCGTATCGCGGAACGGCGAGTTGGCATCGCTGAGCGCAAGGCCGATAAGCTCGTCGCGGGCCGCGACCGCAGCCTTATGGACGGCACCCATGATCGATCCGGCCAGCATCGAGCCGCCGGCGATCGCCGAGCCCGGCAGGCGTGAATCGCCGAGATGGACTTCGACCTGATCCACCGGAATACCGAAGACCTCAGCGGCACTCTGGGCAAGGATGGTATAGGTCCCCTGCCCCATGTCGATCGCGCCGCTGACGACCTCGACCCTGCCGTTCACGAGAATGCGGATCATCGCCTCGCTCGGCGCCCGAATGACCGGGAAAGTGCCGCAGCCGATGCCCCAACCGATCAGGGTCTTGCCGTCGCGCATCGAACGCGGCGCGTGGCTGCGCCGCGACCAGCCGAAGGCTTCAGCGCCTTCGGTCAAGGCTTCGCGCAGCCGGCGTGTCGACCATGGCTTGCCGGACTGATAGTCGTGGTCGGCATAGTTCTTCAGCCTGAGTTCGAGCGGGTCCATGCCAAGCTTGTAGGCCAGTTCCTCGATCGCACATTCGATACCGTATGCACTCGGGTTTTTGCCCGGGCCGCGCAAGGCGCCGGGCGTCACGCTATTGACCGGCACGACGCGATGCTGCGAGGAGAAATTCTCGACCTTATAGAGGATTGACGTTGCCGCCCCGGTCTGTTCCGGCCAGTCCGCTTCGAGCGAGGTTTCGCTGGCGCCGCGATGAACGATCGCCTGCAGGATGCCATCCTCCGTCGCGCCAAGCGCGATCTTCTGTCTGGTCCCGGCGCGCCCGCCATAGCTCGTGAAATTCTGCGGCCGGGTGACCGCAAGCTTCACCGGCCGGCCAAGCTTTCTGGCCGCCGCAATCGCGACGGCACCATAAGCGAGCGGCTGCCCCTTGGAGCCGAAACCGCCGCCGATGAACGGTGAGATGATGCGGACATTCTCATAGGGCATGTCGAACCATTCGGAATACATGCGCGCCATGCCATGCGACCACTGGCTGGGTTCCCAGATCGTTAGCTGGTCGCCGTCCCACCTCGCCGTCAGCCCATGCGGCTCCATCGCGACATGATATTCGCGCGGTGTCGAATATTCCGCTTCGATCCGCACCGGGGAAGCGGCAAGTGCAGCCTCGGCATCTCCCCAGACAATCGAAAGCGGTTCCATGAGTTTGCCTTCTCCGGCATTTGGATCTTTGAGATCGGCGACATGCTTGCTCTCTTCATAGGTGATGCGTACCAGTCCCGCCGCCTCCGTCGCCTGCTCGCGGCTTCCGGCCACGACGGCGGCGATCGACTGGCCATTGAACTGCACCTCGCGCGGCAGCGGATAATAGGGTCCCTCGGCGGGCTTGTTGCCGCCCCAGTCGGCACCGAGCTTGAGACCGAGATCGTCCTCCGGCGTCAACACCAGCAGCACGCCCGGCATTGCGAGCGCTGCCGATGTGTCGACCGTTACGACACGGCCAGCCGGGATCGTGCTCTGGACGAGGACGGCGTAAGCGAGGTTTTCGACCGGATATTCCAGCGCATAGGTCGCCGTGCCCGTCACCTTCATATTGCCTTCGAAGCGCGATTGACGGCCACCGACCGTGCCGTCGGAAGCATCGCCATGCTTGCGGGGTTCCATCATGGTCATGCAAGGCCTCCCATTTTCAGAATGGCGCGGGCGATAACGCGCGGCGCAAGTTCGATCTTGTAGCGGTTGCCGCCATGCGCGACGGCACCCTCCAGAGCGAGACGGCTGGCCTTCTCCACGAGTTCAGCATCGAGAACTTTGCCGACGAGCACCTGCTCGACGGCTTGTGCCCGCCAGGGCCTGGTGGCGACGCCGCCGATCGCCACGCGGATATCGCGCACGGTCCTGCCGTCGGCTTCGAGCTCCAGGCCAACGGCGGCGCTTGCTGCGGCGAATTCATAGGACTGCCGGTCGCGGATCTTGATATAGGTCGAGTTCCGCGCAGCAGCGGAAGCAGGGATAGTGATGGTGGTGATGATTTCGCCGCGCTGCAAGACGGTTTCCTTGTCCGGCGTATCGCCGGGCGCAAGGAAGAAATCGTCGACGGTCACCTTGCGGCTATCCGTCTCCACGATGGCGTCGAACGCGACCAGAGCAACCGCCAGATCGCCGGGATACGAGGCGATGCAGGCCTCGCTCGTTCCAAGCACGGCGTGATTGCGGGTGACGCCGCCGATCGCCGCGCAGCCGGAACCGGGATTGCGCTTGTTGCAAGCCGAAAAGGTACCCGGATCGCGGAAATAGGGGCAGCGCGTCCGTTGCAGGAGATTGCCGCCGATCGTTGCCATGTTGCGAAGCTGAGCGGACGCAGCCAGTGCCAGCGATTCTGAAACCGCCGGGAAGGCCATTTGGATATCCTCGTGGTCGGCCACCTCGCTCATCCTGGCAAGCGCGCCTATCCTGGCGCCGGCTGCATCGACCGCGATGCCGCTCATGCCGGAAAGATGGGTAATATCGACGACCGTGTCCGGTTCGCTCACCCCGCATTTGGCGAGATCGAGCAGCGTCGTGCCGCCGGCAAGGATCATCGCACCGGCCTGTTGGGCCGCCTGACCGGCTTCGGCCGTGGATGTGGCGCACAGATAGGAAAAGTTTCGCATCATGCCACCTCCGCTGCCTGGCGCACCGCCGCAACGATGCTATTATACGCCCCGCACCGACAGAGATTACCGGACATGTATTCGCGGATCTCCGCGTCCGAGCCGGCATGTCCCTCGCGAATGCAGGCGACCGCCGACATGATCTGGCCTGGCGTGCAATAGCCGCATTGGAAGGCGTCGTGTTCGATGAACGCGGCCTGCACCGGATGCAGGTCGCCGGCGTCTCCGGCCAGTCCTTCGATCGTCGTGATCTCGCGGCCCTCGACCTGCGCGGCAAGCGTCAGACAGGAGAGCACGCGCTTGCCGTCGACATGGCAGGTACAGGCGCCGCACTGGCCCTGATCACAGCCCTTTTTGGTGCCTGGGAGGGAGAGATGCTCGCGCAGCGCATCGAGCAGTGTCACGCGCGGCTCGAGATCGAGTTCGCGACGCTCTCCATTGATGTCAAGCGCGATATGGATGGTTCGTGTCATGATAAGCTCCTGCCATCGTCACGAAAATGAGACCTACGAAATCTAGTAGCGTCTATTCGTCGGTCTACCGGTTGCTATATGATTTTTCAGGAAGGCGAACCGCCGGCATGTCCTCACAATAGCCGGCTGATCGAAATTGGATGTGAGGCGCGCGCCGATAAGCGGAGGCGCCTCCGTTTAAATTACCGCCTCGTTTGTTTTCGTCAAGCCCTGACCCTGAGATGAGAATGAGAGGCGGAGCCAGAATTGTCTGAACCAGGGAAATTTCATGCGATGACATTCTCTCGCCGCGTTACGGCTCTTGCCGCATCATTTCTTCCCCTGCTTGTCGCACCGGCTTTTGCCGATTCCGACGTGCTGTGGAAGATCGTGCATGACAAATGTGTCGTGCAGACTGCGCCCTGCATTTCGGTGAATACGGCCGAGCATTATGCGATGCTGAAGGATCTGCGAGGCGCTGCGCAATTTCTCCTGATCCCCACCGACAAGATCACCGGTATGGAAAGCCCGACGCTTCTCGATCCGGCAACGCCTAATTTCTTCGCCGATGCCTGGGCCGAACAAGGCGATGTCGATGCCCGCCTGCCGCATGCGGTCCCGCGCGACGGCATGAGCCTTGCCGTCAACGCGCTGCAGGCCCGCTCGCAGAACCAACTGCATATCCATGTCGATTGCCTGAGCGCCGATGCGCGGGCCGTCCTGAAGGCGAACGCCGACAAGATCGGACCGGCCTGGGCGCCGCTTCCCGATGCCATTGCCGGCCACAGGTTCGCGGCGATCCGCGTCAAGGGCGAGGCGCTGGGCGACTTCAATCCGTTCCTGGCTCTCGCCAAAACGTTGAAGGATCCGGCAAAGGAAATGGGCGATCACAATCTCGTGGTCGCAGGCGCCAATTTCGCCGATGGCCCCGGCTTTGTCGTGTTGACGGATGTGGCTTTGCCCGGCATGGGCGGTGAGGACGTGCAGGATCACAGCTGCGCGATCATGTATTAAAAACAAAGAGATGCCACCTTTAAGGCCGCAGACCCGGGCTCGCCGATGAGAGACCGCTCCCTTACCGATCGGGAGCGAGCGGCCGATTTATGAACCCAGCCTCTAACAGCTATCACGATTCACGCACCAATCTTTTAGGGGAAACGAATTCAATGTTATAGTCCCGGGTTGTGAGCCTGAGTCACTGCGTCATCCGCTTGTTGAGCATTCAGATCATCGCGCGGCGCCTGGCATGGAAGGTTCACGATCGAAAGCCCCAGGAGGCGCCTCATGAATCTTCAGATCAACAGCCAGTCCTATCAGGTCAACTCGGACGGAGACACGCCGCTCCTTTGGATCATCCGTGACGAGCTGGGCATGACCGGCACGAAATATGGCTGCGGGCTGGCGCAATGCGGCGCCTGTTCGGTCCTTGTCGATGGCGAAGTGGTGCGCTCATGCGTGACGCCGCTCGACAGCGTTGTCGGGCGCCAGATCACCACGATCGAGGCGATCGAAACGGATCCCGTCGGCAAGCGGGTGGTCGCTGCCTGGGTCAAGCATCAGGTTCCGCAATGCGGCTACTGTCAATCGGGGCAGGTCGTCGCGGCGACCGCGCTCCTTAAGCAGACACCCAATCCTTCCGATGACGAGATTGCCGCGGCGATGATCAATCTCTGTCGATGCGGAACCTACAACGCGATCGAAGCGGCGGTCAAAGACCTCTCCTCGAAAGAAGGAGAAACGCTATGACCGAGACCAGCCGCAATCTTGTTCCCGAAGATGAATTTCCGACCGGATCTCCGGTCAACATCTCGCGCCGGCATTTTCTCCTGACCTCCGCCGGGGCCGCAGCCGGTGCCTTCGTGCTCGGCTTCGGCGTTCCGGTCGTCCCCGCACGGGCCCAGCAGGCGGCCGGCGCCATGCCTCCGGGCACCCGCGTTCCCGCATTTCTGGAAATCCGTCCAGACAATACCATCCGCTTGATGAGCCCCTTCGTCGAAGGCGGCCAGGGTGTCTTCACCGCAATGGCCCAGATCGTCGGCGAGGAACTCGATGCCGACCCGAAAAGCTTCATCGTCGACAATGCGCCGACGGGCAGCGATTACCTGGTCATCCATGGCAAGATGCGCATCACCGGCGGCAGCATGTCGGTGCGCACGAGTTACGAGACCATGCGCCGGCTCGGCGCTCTGGCGCGCAACATGATCCTGCAGGCCGCCGCCAAGCGCCTGGATGCGCCCATTGCCGAGCTGACCACCGAGCCGGGCCGCGTGATCCACGCCACATCGGGACGCAGCCTTGCCTATGGCGACGTCGCTGCCGAGGCACTGGATCTGCCGGTTCCCGCCCCTGAGAGCGTGACGCTTCGAGACCCGCGCAAGTTCCGCTGGATCGGCAAGCCGGTCGAGCGGCTGGATATGCACGACAAGTCGACGGGCAAGGCAATCTACGCAATAGACTGCAAGGTTGACGGCATGCTGCATGCCGCCGTCCAGCACGCACCGCGCCTTGGCCTCACCATCGGCAAGATCCGCAACGAAGACCAGCTCAAGGCGATGCGGGGCGTTCATTCGGTCCACAGCCTGCCGGGCGCCGTCGCCGTCGTCGCCGAGCGTTGGTGGAATGCCAAGCGCGCGGCCGAGGCAGCGCAGGTCGATTGGCGCGAACCCGGCCCGGACGCCAATCCCGCCTTCCGCTATATGCCCGCCGATTTCTCGACCGCAGCCTTCAACGATCAGCTCGCCAACGAGCCCGGTAACGGCAAGGAGGCGGAGAATGTCGGTGATATTGCCAAAGCATTCGACGGTGCCAAGACCGTCGTTTCCGCCACCTACAAGAGCCAGTATCTGCATCATGCGCAGCTGGAGCCGCCATCGACTTTGGCCCGGTTCAATCCGGACGGCGGTCTGGAAGTCTGGATGCCCAACCAGGCGCCCGAACAATTCCAGGCTGACATTGCCAAGCTGACCGGGCTCGATCCGTCGAGGGTAACGGTGCACAGTCCCATCCTCGGCGGCTTCTTCGGACGGCACTTCCTCTATCCATCCGCCAATCCCTATCCGCAGGCCATCCAGCTTGCAAAGGAAGTCGGGCGGCCGGTCAAGCTCATCTGGAGCCGCGAGGAGGAGTTTCTGCGCGATCCGATGCGTCCGATGGCGGCGGTGCGCTTCCGTGGCGCACTCGACGCCAGCGGCATGCCGGTGGCACTCGAGGCCATCAGCGCTTGCGAGGGTCCGACGGAAGGCGTTTACGGTCATAAGGAGGATTCGCTCGATCCGACGGCTCTCGAGGGCCTGACCGGCAAGTCCTACGGCATCCCGAACTACCGCATCGCCCAGATCTATGTGAAAAACCCGACGATGCTCGCCTACTGGCGTTCGGTCGGCAACTCCATGAACGACTTCTTTTATGAGACGTTCCTGGACGAGCTGGCCGACAAGGGCGGGCAAGATCCCTATGAGATGCGCCTCAAACTGCTGCAGAAGAACGAGCGGCTGAGCAACCTGCTGAAAGCCGCCGGCGATCTCTCGGGCGGCTGGAAGCGGGGTCCATTCACAGCGGAGGATGGCTCGCGGCGAGCGCGGGGCGTCGCCATGGCCTCTCCCTTCGGCAGCCATACGGCAGCGATCGCCGAAGTGTCGATCCGCAGCGGCCAGGTCGTCGTGCACGATGTCTGGGAAGCGATCGACCCCGGCAGCATCGTCAATCCGGCGATCATCGAGGCACAGGTCAAATCGGCAACCGCGCTCGGAATGTCGCAGGTGCTGATGGAGGAAGCCGTCTACAAGAACGGCGAGCCCGTCGCCCGCAACTACGACCTCTATCCGATCCTGCCGCCGGATCGCATGGCCCGGGTCCATGTCCGTATCGTCGAAAGCGGAGCCGAGATGGGTGGCATCGGCGAGCCGGGACTGCCGGCTATCCCGCCAGCGGTCGCCAATGCGGTGTCCACGCTGACCGGCAAGCGGATACGCAGCATGCCTCTCTCCAACTACACCTTTGAAAGCTGAGGCGCGGCAAACGCTGCGCCGGGCACAGCTCCGGCTCTCGGTCCATCCCGGATCGAGAGCCGGCGTGGCTGCCTCCTTCAATAGCCGAGTCCGAAATCCCGAAGCAAAGACATGAGGGCACATCCTTGAAGAGATTTCTTCTGGTTCTTCTTTTGATTGTCGTGCTTGTGGCCGGCGCTGTAGCGTGGTTCGTAACGCGCAAGCCGGCATCTCCCTTCGATAGCGTCGCCCCGGCGCAGACACCTTCTGAGGAACTGCTCCAACGTGGCGAATATGTCGCGCGTCTGGGGGACTGCGTTGCCTGTCACAGCACGCCGAAGAGCGCACCCTTTGCCGGAGGGCTGGAGATGGGGACGCCGCTCGGCGCCATCTTCGCGACCAACATAACGCCGGACAAGGAAACCGGCATCGGCAACTATACGTTGGCCGATTTCGACCGCGCCGTCCGCCAGGGCGTTGCACGCGACGGACATCGCCTCTATCCGGCAATGCCCTACCCCTCCTATGTGAAAATGAGCGACGACGATATCCGCGCGCTCTATGCTTATTTCACGAGCAGGGTCGAGCCCGTCCAGCAGGCGAACAAGCCTTCCGATATCAAATGGCCGATGAACATGCGCTGGCCTTTGGCACTCTGGAACGCGGTCTTCACCGAAAGCGGAACGTATCAGTCCAAAACCGCTGGCGATGATCAGTGGAACCGAGGCGCCTATCTCGTCCAGGGACTGGGCCATTGCGGCAGCTGTCACACGCCGCGCGCCATCACCATGGCGGAAAAAGCGCTCGATGAAAGCAGCCCGCTCTATCTCTCCGGCGCTCTTCTCGACGGATGGTATGCCCCAAGCCTGCGCGGCGACGCCAATACCGGCCTCGGCCGATGGAGCGAGGAGGACATATACGCCTTCCTCAAGAACGGCCGAAACGGCCATGCCGTCGTCTTCGGCTCCATGGCGGATGCCTTCAACAATTCGACCCAGTTCATGAGCGATGATGATCTCAGGGCGATGAGCCATTATCTGAAGTCGCTGCCCGGCGACCCAGCACGCGACGGCACCCCCTGGCAATATGACGAGGCCACGGCGAAGAACGTCGCCCTGCCCGCCCGTCAGCAAATACCCGGCGCCCAGACATTCGTCGCTAAGTGCAGCTTCTGCCATGGCGTCGATGGTCGCGGAAAGGAACAATGGATCCCGCCGCTGGCCGGCTCCGCCGCATCGCTCGCAAAGGAAAACGCCTCTCAAATCAACGTGACGCTGAACGGCTCCAGCCGCGTGGTGGCGAACGGCGTTCCGGACGCCTATCGCATGCCGCCATTCAGGCAGCAGCTTTCGGACCAGCAGATCGCCGATGTCCTGACATTCGTGCGCTCCTCCTGGGGAAATCACGGAGGGGCGGTCGCGCCTGTTGACGTAAAATCCCTGCGCGAGCATACCGATCCGGCAAGCAGCAGCCCCATCATATTGCAGATGCGGTAGTTTCATGTTGCAAGCCGGCCGATTGCGGCCAACTGAAGCCTTGCGGAGGCCGGTCATGGGTGAAGCATTTCCCGCCACATCGATGCCCGACCGCGACTGGTGGTCGGCACTCTGGCCCGATCCGCACGGCATGCTTCAAGCGCTCGGCATCACGCCTGGCATGACTGTCCTCGATCTGTGTTGCGGCGATGGATATTTTACGGCGCCGCTGGCAAAACTCGTCGAAGGAAAGGTCTATGCGCTCGATCTGGATGAAAGCATGATCGAGATGGCGAGAGCAGAAGCCGCGCGACAACGGGTATCCGTGCGGAAATGGATCCACGCCGACGCGCTGGATATGGCAAGGCACCTTCCCGAAAAGATCGATTATGTCCTTATGGCAAACACGTTCCACGGCGTTCCCGATCAGCCGGCCCTCGTTCGCGCCGTTCGTTCCGTGCTCGCTCGACAGGGGTTGTTCGGTATCGTCAACTGGGAAGCCCGGCCGCGCGAGGAAACCACGGTGCTTGGAAAGCCACGTGGGCCGAAGAGCGAGATGCGCATGTCGCCCGCAAGGCTTGCCGCCATCGTCGAGTCCTGCGGCTTCATATCGCAGGCCACAGTCGAGCTGCCACCCTATCATTACGGCGCCGTTTTCCGCGCCTTGTAACCGTCCTCGATCTTGGCGAAACCGCCCCACCTGGCAAGGGCCGGTCCCCACCAGAGTGGGAACCGTGATGCGGCTTAGTTAAACACGGAAGCATATGTCCTGCGAAGCGCAAGTGCGATCAGCAAGCCTGCAACCGCGGTGACAGTTCCTGCCAAGAAGACGCTGCCATAGCCGGCTCTGTCAGCCAGTAGGCCGGCCAGCGGCCCGGTCAGCCCATAGGCGAGATCCTGGAAGGCCGAGAAACCGCCGAGAGCAGTGCCACGCAGATGCGGTTCCACCAGCCGAACCACCTCCCGCCCCATGGCCGGAAAGATCATCGAGCATCCGAGCCCGGTCAGAAATGCACCAACCAGCGCAAGAACGGGATCGTTTGCATTCCAGATCAGGAATTGGCCAATCGCTTCGACGGCAAGCGACATGGCTGCCACGGGCAGACCGCCGATGCGATCCGGCAGGTGGCCGAAGAACAGGCGCACCAGCACGAAGCCGCCGCCGAAGGCGGTCAGCCCCAGCCCGGCATAGCTCCAGCCGCGATCATGGAAATAGAGCGTGAAAAAGGCGCCGATCGCCGCAAAGCCTATGCCCTGCAGGCATACAATGGATCCATGCAGCCATATCCGATTGATGACGCTCCAAAGCGGCGGCCTCTTCGCCCCGGGATGGGGCGTAACGCCGGGAATACGCAAGATCGCCAGCAGGCCCAGGAAGGGAAGAACCGCACTGATCCCCATTGCCCCGGCAAAGCCGAACCGATCGAGCAATACCAGTCCGATGGGACCGCCGACGGCAAGCGCGCCATAGATCGCGGCACCCACCAGGGCGAGTACCCTGCCCGCGCGTGCAGGCCCGACGAAGCCGATGCCCCAGGCAATCACGCCGACGGCGACCAGGCTTTCGCCCAGGCCAAGAAGCAGGCGGCCGGCAAGAAGAAGCAGAAATGACGGTATCGGCGCACCAACGACCAGACCGGCGGCCAGCGATATCACCGCACCGGCCACGTAGAAAGCCAGCCCCCGAACGACCGCAACCTTGGCGCCTCGATGGTCCGAAAGACCACCGGCATAGCCGCGCGTCAGAATGGTCGCAAGAAAGGCTATGCCGACGCCGAGCCCGGCCCAGACATTCCCGAGCTTCAACTGCTCGGCCACGTAGATTGGCACAATCGGAAATGTCATGCCGATACAAAGATAGGAAATGAAGAGAATGGCGCTCAGCAGCAAAAGGCGACCGCGCGCCGGATCAGATGTCGATTGAAAAGCCATGATGGTCTCCAGGCTTTCCTCGATCGGCGAAGGCATAAAAAAACGCACTCCGACCATCGAGGATCGTTGAGTGCGTTGCTTGACGTCAAACGCTTACGGCCGGCGGAACCGGCTGGCCTCTCCAATAGGCGCTTGTCGAAAGGGTGTCAACAAAAGCGTGCTGGAGCGGGAGGCTACGCTGCCTCGCCCTCACCGAAGCTTGAGGCTTTCGAGATAGACGCAGAACATGTCCGCCATGGCATCGCCATAAGCTTCGGTCTCCTGCGCTGTTTGCGGGCTCTCCGAAAGCTGCTTTCCCGTCGCACTGAGCGTCGTGGCGATCAGGTCCGCCGCCAGGATGCGGGCCGGTTCATCGACCTTTGGTAAGGCTTCGCGCACGAACAGCCGCAGGATACGGTCTCCGGATGACCTCACCTCATGCGCCTCCGGTGCATCGCGATAAAGCGGCGCCGCATCGTTGAGCGCAACACGCATGGCGGCCTCCTCGCATTCGGAGCGGATGAAGGCGTGGACGAGGGAACGCAACCGGTCCAGCGGCGGTATCGCGGCATCTTCAAGGATGCGGCGTAGCAGGTCCGACGTCTGCCGCCATTCATCACTCTGCAGGCGGAAGAGGATCGCCGCCTTATTGGGGAAATATTGATACAAGGATCCGACGCTGACGCCGGCCTTTTCAGCAACGCGTGCCGTGGTGAAGCGCTGGGCGCCCTCCTTTGCCAAAACCTGAGCCGCGGCACTCAGGATCGCGGAAACGAGTTCCGTCGAGCGAACCTGCTTCGGCTGCTTTCGCGAGGAAATCCGGGCTCTTGGGCGATCCGTCATATCGATGCCTGCCAATGCGAATAGGAAAGCTGACGAATTAATCGTATTTTGCGTCCCATGCAAACCGAAGAGCATGGCAATGAAGGCAGCGGGCCGGTAACCAGGTCGATCGAAGCCGGAGCCCTACCAAAAACATTCTCGCAGGTGAGCCAGGCCCTGGTGGAAGCAGCGCTTGTCGGCGCCAGCGACGCCGAGCTCGTTGTTCTCCTCGGCCACACGCTGAATGCCGTGGGTCTCGACATCTCGACGATCGAGGTTGCCTGTGATGCCGTCGATCCGGAGAGAGCCCAGCATTTCATTCGCTGGCGACGAGACGGCGAAGGCACCGAAGACAATATTCTTGGCGGCAAGATCTTCGTTGACATGCTGGAGGAGGATGCAACGGTTCTTCGTCTTAATGCCGGTGGCGGCCGCCTCGCATCCGTTCCGCAAGATGGAGCAACGGACGCCATAGCCTTTGCCAACCATCTTGCCCCCGATGTCACCCTTGGTTTCTTCGACGATGTGATGAGCCTGCTCATCACCGAACGCCCCGGCGGATTTTCAATGTCGGAGATAGAGCTGCTGCACCTCGTGACGCCGGTCTTCGCACTTGCTCTCGGAGCCCGATTGAATGCCGCCGCCGCGCGCGTCCTGCTGCAGACCTATCTCGGGCGCAATGCTGCAGCCGCCTTACTCGACGGCCGTGTGGGTCTTGGCGAGGTCGAGCAAATTCGGGCGATCGTGATCTATTGCGACCTGTTCCAGTTCACCTCGCTCACCGAGCAGCTGGACCCCCGGTCTCTCATCGATCACCTTAATCTGTTCTTCGAGACGATCACCGGGCCTATGTCCCGCGCCGGCGGTCAGGTGTCTGGTCATGTCGGCGACGCCGTCATCATGTTCTTCCCCATTCCGGACGCCGGAAGCGAACGGCCGCTCTGTGCCGCCGCAGTGGAAGCAGCGTTGGAGGGGCTGCGGGCACTGGAGCTGGTCAATGCCATACAGGTGAGAGAGACGGCTCCGCCGTTGCGCGCGCGGATCGGCATCGATATCGGCGAGGTCGTTCACGGCAATATCGGTTCGGCGGGCAGATTTTCGTTTACGATCATCGGGACGCCGGTAAACCGCTCTGCCCGATTGCAGGCGCTTGCCAAGGAACTGGACGCAGTCATGCTGATGACATCAGATATCGCCGAGGCGGCCGGCGTCCCATGCAGGTCTTTCGGCAGCCACGCTCTGAGGGGCTTCGACCATCCGGTGGATATCGTCGGCTTCGGTATCTCCGGCGTCCCCTGAAAATGCGAATGGCCGCGCCGAAGTGATTGCACTCGCCTAATCAGATTCGTCTGCTTTTCGCCGTATTTTCAATGCGATACGCGCGTCTCTCCCGCAACATGCCTCGATGCGATTAGAAAATGCGATGAATTATTCGTATTTTCGCCGTCGACAAAGACTTCAGCCCTGAACGGAGAGAAACATGACCACACTGACGAATGCCCCGCTCGCTCCATTGCTCGATCGCCTGTTCGAGGAAGCAGATGCGGCGTCGCCGGCAACAACTCCATCGGTTGCCGCTTACTGGAGCGGCCTTTCCGACGAAGAGCGCGCGCGCCTGGTGCGCAGCAAAACCGACTATCTCGATCTCTATGCCCGGCTGAAGGATATACCACTCGCCATCTCGCGGGAGGCAGGCAGCTTGCTCTATATGCTGGCGCGAACCACCGGTGCCCGCACCATCGTCGAATTTGGAACCTCCTTCGGTATCTCAACCCTCCATCTTGCTGCCGCGCTGCGGGACAATGGCGGCGGCCGCCTGATCACCACCGAATTCGAGCCTTCCAAGGTGGCCCGGGCACGGGGAAATCTAGCAGCCGCCGGTCTCATCGATCTTGTGGAGATTCGGGAAGGCGATGCCCTGCAGACGTTGAGTTCCGATCTGCCCGATACCATCGACCTACTTCTTCTCGATGGCGCCAAGGCGCTCTATCCAGACATTCTGAAGCTGGTGGAGAGCCGTCTCAGGCCGGGAGCCCTCGTGATTGCCGACAATGCGGACTTCTGCCCCGATTATCTGACCTGGGTGCGCTCGCCGGCAAACGGATACATGTCCGTAACTTTCGTGGATGATATCGAACTGTCCATGCGGCTCCGCTGACGCCGTTCACAATGCAAGCGCGCTTCTGGCGCGCTTGCAACATCCACCCCGCGTTCACTGCCGGGTGCGGGAGACGGCTTTTACATCGTATACAACATTTGCATCGCGGTCGTTATGCCGCCGTGTGAACGACCTTGAGCTGCGAACGCCTGTAGAAAACCAGCATTTCCCGCTCGAAACTTTCCACGGCAAGCACGACCCATGGCTCGAAGTGGCAGTTGCGAGCGCCCGCCCTCCTTCGGCTATCCATGTCGAGCATTCCACGCAATGCCCAATCTACCAGCGCCATCCCATCACTCTCACCCTGCCGGGACCCCTGAACCATCCGACGCTCGACCTCGCATTCGGCGGCATGGCCAACAGTAGATAAGTAAACCCTGATTGATGGAAAGGTGAACAAACGTTGTATTAAGGCTTGTAACATGCGTTCGGTCAGTATCGTCTCATTCCGGCGACCAATAACGCCCACCGGCCTTTGCCGGACAGCAAAAGAGGGCGGTCAATGACGGCTTAGCGGAACATGAAGCGCGTCACGAAGCGATCGATCATCCGCGAATTTGCTTCCACCCAGCGCCAGATCATCGCCATGCTCAACATGGTCAGAAGCCAGCCGAGCATCACATCCGACAGGAAATGAGCACCGAAGATGACGCGGTTGAACGCCACGAACAACAGGCACGGCGTCAGAAGCACCGCGGCAATCCATCTGCCTCCTGCGGGTACGAAAACCAGCAGCGAGAGCCCGGCGGCAGCCGCCGCAGCCTCGCCGGAAGGGAAAGAGCAATTACGCGAACATGCGGCCGAGAACTGCCATACCGGAGTGAAATCCGCAGTGCCGCCGAACTCGATGAGATCGCGGGGCCGCACGCGTCCGATTGCGACTTTCAATGTCTGCACGATCAGCAGCGGTCCGGCGGCGAAGCTCAGAAGCACGAACAAAGGCTTGTGCGGAGAGCAGAACCGAAGCCGCCTCGGCAGGAAGACATGGAGAATGACAATCACCGCCATGATGCCGAGAAGATAAGGCTGGCTCTGGCGGCTGATGTCCCGCACCGCCTTCAGGAATGAGTTTTCCGCAAGCCAGAACACCTGCCCATGAGTGAACAGGCGCGCGACAGCCAGATCGAGTTTGGGAAAGACCACGAAGACAAAACTGGTCCAGACGATCATCATGCCGATAACCGCAAGCTCTCCATTCGTGGCCGCGCCGGCCTCCGATCTACTCGAGCGCCCGGACGCGGAGTTCCAAGAATGCAATGCAAATTTCCACATACCGTATCTCCCGAGGCGGAACGGCCGGAATGTGAATCGCGATTGTCAAGAATTGGCCAAGATCGCGTCGAGGCTGTGTTCAGAATCGACCGCCAGGCGGCCGGAAGACTGTTTGGAAATTGCGGAAGTGAGTTTTGTCCGCGATAGTGCGAATGAGGCGGCAAAGCCGCGAACGAAAACGAAAGAAAAATAGGGCGCTAGGGTGGACAACAGTCTCGTTCTCATCGTGGAGGATGAACCGGCTATCGCACAGATATTGGAAGGCTATCTGACGCGGGACGGCTTTCGCACGGTCCGTGCCGGCGACGGTGAAACCGCGCTTCAGCATCATGCGCTTTTAAAGCCCGACATCGTGCTCCTGGATGTACGCCTGCCGAAACTGGACGGTTTCGGGGTGCTTGGTCGCCTGCGCCAGGCCGGCTCGACACCCGTCATCATGGTGACAGCCGTTGCGGACGACATAGACCGCCTGAGCGGACTGCGCCTCGGCGCCGACGACTATGTCGTCAAACCCTTCAACCCGCAGGAGGTCGTTGCCCGCGTCAGGGCGGTTTTGCGACGGACGCAAGGCGACCGGGCCGAAACCATCCGGCGTTACGGCGCCATCGAGGTCGATTTCGGCAGCTATTCCGTCTTCGTCATCAAGGATGGGCGCCGCATTCCATTGCTCCTGACGCTCAGTGAATTTCGGATTCTCGCCTACATGATCCGCCACCCCACGCAGGCTTTCGCGCGCGCCGACATTCTCGATGCCTGCCTGCCCGAAAGCGAGGCCTTGGTCCGCACCGTCGACACGCATATTTCCAACCTTCGGCGCAAGCTGGAGGAAATGGGACAGAACGGCTTTTTTCCCGCAGTGCGCGGCATCGGCTATCGTTTTTCGGATCCGAGATGAAGATACCAAGATTTCCTTGTCTGCCGCTGGCCACGCTCACGGCCATCGTCACCGCCACTATGTTGCTCCTCAGCGTCGGCCTGACATATCTGGAGGTCAATTGGTATGCCTCCTATCTGGAAAAGAACATCACCGACGCCCTGCCGCCAAGGGCCGCGGCGGCCTACACAATGCTCAGCGAGAACAAGGTTCCGGACGGGGATTCCCTCAGGCTCCTGTTTGAGCACCTCAATTCGCTGACCGAACCGACGGATTTCAAGGTGCAGCTTTCCGTGCTAATAGGCGGCCTGCTTTCCGCCTTGATCTGCGCCCTCATTGGTGTCTATTTAGCGCGGCGCCTTGCAAACCCGCTTGAGGAACTCACCTCGGTCGCCGACGGGCTGAAATCGGGCGATTTCTCGGTTCGCGTTGCCACCTCCCACCACAGCACCCGCGAGGTCGCGAGCCTTGTCGAAACCTTCAATGCGCTGGCAACAAGCCTTGAGACGATGGAAGAGAGGCTGCGCTTCAACAACATGGCAGTCGCGCATGAACTGAGAACTCCGCTGACGATCCTGCGAGGATCGCTGCAGAGCATGATCGACGGCGTTTTCCCGATGGATCGCAAGATCATTTCCGACCTCCTCCTCCAGGTCGAGGGTCTCGGCCGGATTGTCGAGGACCTGCGCACTTTGTCTCTGGCCATCGGTCAGAAGCTCGTGGTCGAGCGCCAGCGTATCGATGCATCGCAATTGGTCGAGACGGTCATTGCCTCGGCAAAGCCGATGCTGGACGCAAGCAGGCTGCAAATTGAAACGCATCTGCAGCCCGCCTGGACCTCGGCGGATTCTCCCCGCCTGCGACAGGCGCTTCTGGCGCTTCTCGAAAATGCCTGCCGCTATGCCGCCGACGGCGGCTGGCTGCGATGCGAAACCGAGACTTTGCCGGATGAAAGCATCGTCATCCGCGTCCTCGATCGCGGCCCGGGATTTCCGCAGGACATGGACGCCGTCGCCGTCAATCCATTCTGGCGGGGCGATTCCTCGCGTTCGCGTGCAACCGGCGGCACGGGGTTGGGCCTATCCGTCGTGCAGGCAATAGCAGTCGCCCATGGCGGGCATCTGGAATTCGCAAACCGGCCGGAGGGCGGCGCCATGGTCACAATCCATCTGCCTGAAGACGTCGAGCAGGAAAGAGCGCACGGCTGATCCGCGTCAGTCCAATTGGTAACGACGCGAGCGCTGCAGTTCGTGAAGGACCTCCTCTCCAGCTGCGTCCATGTGCTGTCGACGCCCATCATCGAACGCCCGACCTATCGAGAAGTCTTCGGCTACGGCCAGACCTTTATTGACCGGAGCCTAACCGACTCAAGCCAGAGCCGGCCCGCCGCGCCGACTTTTCGCCGGCGCGGCAAGGCCAGATATCAACCGAGGAAAGCGCGAATTTCGGCTGCGATCTCGGCTGCATGCGTTTCGAGCGCGAAGTGGCCGGTATCGAGGAATTTGACGATCGCGTCGGGAATGTCCCGACGGTAGGCCTCGGCACCGGGCGGCAGGAAGAACGGATCGTGCTTGCCCCAGACCGCAAGCAGACGCGGCTTATGAGTGCGGAAGTAGTCCTGAAAGGTCGGATAGAGCGCGACATTGCTCTTGTAATCCCCGAAGAGATCGAGCTGCACCTTCTCCGCACCCGGGCGCGCCAGATAGAAGCTGTCGAGCGAATAGCTGTCCGGAGAAATCCTGGCAGTATCCGGAACGCCGTGGGTGTAGTGCCACATCGTCGCTTCCGGCCCCAGGAAAACCTTCAGCGCATTGCGGTTTTCCTCCGAAGCCTCGCGCCAATAGGCCTGGAGCGGGTTCCAGCCATCGCTTAGGCCCTCCTCATAGGCGTTGCCGTTCTGAGAGATGATCGCCGTGATCCGTTCCGGATGCTTCACCGCCAGCCGGAACCCGGTCGGCGCGCCATAGTCGAAGACATAGACGGCATAGCGATCGAAACCGACGATTTCGGTGAAACGGTCGATCGTCTCGGCGATGCTGTCAAATGTGTTGCTGCCCTTCGGCGCATCGGATTGCCCGAAGCCCGGCAGATCCGGCGCGATAATATGGTAGCGATCGGCCAAAAGCGGGATCAAGTCGCGATACATATGGCTGGAGGTCGGGAAGCCATGCAGCAGTAGCAGCTTGGGCGCGCCGGGCGAACCTGCCTCGCGATAGAAGACCTTGACGCCTTCGACGTTGACGGTGCGATATTTGATATCAGCCATGACAAGGTCCTTTCGTAACCTTCCTATTCGAATTTTCGAGTTATCAATCCAGGATTTTAGATGGCGGCGGCAACCCCGGTGCGAACGATGGCAACAGCCAAGCATCCAGCAACCGAGCGGGAAATCATCTTTCTCGGCTGGGTTCATTCGGGCAGACGCCGTGAGCAAGAACAGTATCTGCATTTTTTAAGGACATCTGCCTTTCCCCGCAACGAAGCGTAACCGTTCCAATGACGTCAATAGGGTTACGCTTGATGTGCGTAACTTGTCAAGAGGCTTTTGACAGGTTATATAGCCATCATGTTTTCGAGCGGCCGTTCAGCATGCCTGCGGCCGGAAAGGAGTAGCGATGGGCAACCACTCGCCCGCCATCTTCATTGGCGACACGCTGGGGCTGGATTTCCTCAATTCGGTCGCAACGCCTGTGGATGTGCCGATCGACTGGATCGACGATGGAGAGGGCCTGCTGCGCTGGCTGCAACATGCCGGCCTCGTCCCACGGGAGACGCTCGCAGCCATGCGCGAACAGGCCCTGCCCGGCGAGCTCGACAAGGTCGCCGACCAGGCGAGAAGTCTACGTGAATGGTTCAGGAGCTTCGTGCTTGCCCGCAAGGGAAAGCCGCTGACATCGGATGCCTTGAACGAACTGGAGCCGCTGAACCGCCTGCTGGAACGCGACGAAGGCTTCGCCCGGATCGTCGCAGGTCAGGCGGACGAAAACGGCAAATTCAGCTTTCAGCCGATGCGGAAATGGCGCTCGCCCGAAGCGCTGCTATTGCCGATCGGCGAAGCGCTGGGACGCTTTGTCTGCACGGAGGACTTCTCTGACGTGAAGGCCTGCGAGGGCCACGCATGCACCTTGCTTTTCGTCGACCACACGCGCGGCCACCGCAGACGCTGGTGCAGCATGGCGATGTGCGGCAATCGCGCCAAACAGGCAGCCCATCGGCACCGACTCAAACAGAGCTGAGTGCAGCTCGCTCCGGCGCAACGACTGCTGAAGGCCGACAGCGATCTATCGGCTCAGACCGGATCTTCCCGGTGCAGATCATGGATGGCGACGGCATCGTCGGTAAAGGGCGGCAGCAGCCATTCGCTATGGCGCAGCGTGCGCTTGGTATCCTCCAGCCCCATGTCCCAATGCTCGCGCATCGAAGTGCCGGAGAACTCGTAGTCCTTGGCGTGGCCTTCGTAGTTCTTGTGCTGATAGATCAGATGCACGATGTTGACGACGCCGGCGTCGGAATAATCGGCGATCAGCTCTTCCTCTTCCGGGGTCAACTGATCCTTCGGAACACGCTTCAATGCACCCAGGAGCTTCATCTTCAGCCCGTGAATGCGCTTGAAATTGTCGGTGTTCTGCCGCGTACGGCTGGAATACATGATGTCCTTGTGACGCGACAGCACGTCCGGCATGCTGCGCGGCAGCGCGCCGCGGGCGCTGAATAGATCTACCTGGAACACCAGCGAGCTGCGGTCTTCTTCCTGATCGAGCAGATATTGCAGCGGCGTGTTGGAGACGATGCCGCCGTCCCAATAATATTCGCCTTCGATGCGGATGGACGGCAAGGCCGGCGGCAGGGCGCCGCTCGCCATGATGTGCTCGGGGCCGATGCGAAGATTGTCGGTATCGAAATAGACGAAATTGCCGGTGCGGACATTCACCGCGCCGACGCTGAAGCGCTTCTTGCCATCGTTGAGCAGGTCGAAATCGATCAGCATCTCCAGCGTTTTCTTCAGCTCCGCCGAATCGTAGAAGCTGGTCGCACCCTCGGCTCCCGGCAATTCGAGCCAGGGATTGGGGAAGCGCGGCTTGAAAAAGCCGGGCTGGCCCATGGTCATCGTCACCCATGAGCTGGCGCGGTTGCGGATATCGCGGAAGAAATCGCCTTCCGGCGTATAGGCCCAGATCTTGCGGCCGGAGATGATCTGCCAGAACTGTTCGAGGCGCTGCAGGCGGCGGCTCGGCTCGTTGCCGGCGATGATCGCCGCGTTGATGGCACCGATGGAGACGCCCGAAAGCCAGGTGGGCTCGCATCCCGCTTCGGCAAGCGCCTGGTAGACGCCGGCCTGATAGGCACCGAGCGCGCCGCCGCCTTGGAAGACCAGGGCGACGCGATCATATTGCGCGGCGATTTCCGGGATGGTCGGGGCTGCGGCCTTGGTGTTTCGTTCGAGCACGGTCCGTCTCCATTATGGTGTAACAATGAGGCTTTCAGTTACCTGCGCTCGGCGAGATAGTCGTGAACGACTTCGCCAAGCCCAAGGGTCAGATCGGCGGTGAAATGAACGGCCGACACCACTTCGAGAACCGGCAGCCGCGCGACATCGGCCATGACATGCGGCCTGAGATCGAGCGCGGCGGGCGAAGTCCAGGCTTCCTTGATGGTGATCTCGGCCAGATAGTAGCGCACGAGCTCGCAGATGCGCGGGGTGGCGTCGACATGCGGCACGATCTTGATCAGGAAGTTGGGTTCCGACAGGGCGGCCAGAAGCGGCCCCTGATCGACCGGCCTGTGCTTGTAGCCCATCGTTCCCGTGGCGCAGAGGACGCTGCCGTAATGCAGCGTGCCGACGATGACTTCGCCTTCGTTGACGATCTTCGGATTGGCCAGCTTCTTGGGAAAGCCCCAGATCTCGCGGCCGCCGGTGATCGGCGCATCGTCATCCAGATACATGGAGTGGACATAGCCGCCCCGCTGCCCGCGATATCGCACGGGGATGACCTGTCCGGTCTCGGTATAATCGCCGAAGCCGGTGGAGTCGGGCATGCGGATGAACTCGTATTTCACCAGCGGCTCGTCGATTTCAAGCGGCTCCGGCACGACGGCCTCAAGCGCCCCGCGGGTGGTGCGGTAGGTGATGATGATATATTCGCGATCGAAGAACCGGTAGGGTCCCGGAGGATAGGAAGGATTGGTCAGCGGCATCGCATAGGCATGCTTCAGAATGTCTTCGACCTTCATCTTATTGTCCGTCGTTGGAGGAAATTGCCGGGCGCCGGAGCGAAAACTTGCACGGTTGCATGACAGTGAAGTGTCAGCTGCCAAACGGTTGCGCGGGAGCGGACTGCCACTGTTATCAAAGCGACATATCCGGCTGGCAGTGTGCGCTCATCTTGAGCATTTCCCTTTACCCAACCATGTCATAGCGATTGCGGGAGTAGCATTATGGGTTCGTTGATTTCGAAGAATGCGCTGGTCACCGGTTCGACGAGCGGCATCGGCCTTGCGATCGCGCGCGCCTTTGCCGCCGAAGGCGCGAATGTGACGATCAATGGTCTTGGCGATGCCGATGCGATCGAAAAGGAACGGGTTGCCATCGAAGCCGATTTCGGCGTGAAGTGCCGCTACTCCGGCGCCAACATGATGAATGGCGAGGAAGTGACATCCATGGTGCGCGATGCCGAGGAAGCCTTCGGCAGCCTCGATATTCTCGTCAACAATGCCGGCATCCAGTTCGTGGCCCCGATCGAGGAATTCCCGGACGACAAGTGGGAAGCGATCATCCGTATCAACCTGCTTGCCGCCTTCTACGCCATCAAGGCCGCCATTCCCGGCATGAAGGCGCGCAAATGGGGCCGCATCATCAATACGTCCTCGGCGCACGCGCTGGTCGCCTCGCCGTTCAAATCGGCCTATGTCTCCGCCAAGCACGGCATTACCGGCCTCACCAAGACCATCGCTCTCGAAGCCGCTCAGAACGGCGTGACAGTCAATTCCATCGCGCCCGGCTATGTCTGGACGCCGCTAGTCGAGAAGCAGATCCCCGAGACGATGAAGGCGCGCAACATGACGGAAGAGCAGGTCAAGCACGATGTACTGCTCGCCGCCCAGCCGACGAAGGAATTCGTCACCGTCGACGAAGTTGCTGCCATTGCGGTCTTCCTATGCAGCGAGGCCGCAAAGCAGATTACCGGCACGACGCTTTCCGTCGATGGCGGCTGGACTGCCGAATAATACCTAGATCATAGCCGGCGCAGGTTCGAAGACCGCGCCAGCTTTCCGTGGCCGCAGACAGCAGTCACATGAAAACTAAGCAGGAGGCACATAATGACCGATGAAACACAGGATCCGCTCAGCCGCATCAAGGATGAGATCGTCGATAGTTTTGACGAAGAGCTGGAGATGCAGCTCGAAGAGGACCGGCTGGACGAATTGGTCGCAGAGGGCCTTATCGGCGAAGGCGAAACGGCGCTCGACCGCCGCATCTATTTCCGCGAACTCTTCCGCCTTCAGCACGAGCTCGTGCGCCTGCAGGACTGGGTGCAGTACAAGAAACTCAAGGTCGTCGTACTGTTCGAGGGCCGCGATTCCGCCGGTAAGGGCGGCGCGATCAAGCGCGTCACCCAGCGTCTCAATCCGCGCGTCTGCCGCGTCGTCGCACTCCCGGCTCCGACCGAGCGCGAGCAGCACCAGTGGTATTTCCAGCGCTATGCCGCACATCTGCCGACGGCAGGCGAAATGGTGCTGTTCGACCGCAGCTGGTACAATCGCGCCGGCGTCGAGCGCGTCATGGGCTTCTGCTCGCCCGAGGAGCTGGAAGAATTCTTCCGTTCCGTGCCGGATTTCGAGCGCATGCTGGTTCGCTCCGGCATCATTCTCCTGAAATACTGGTTCTCGATCACCGACGAGGAGCAGGAATTCCGCTTCAACATGCGCATCCAGGATCCGCTGAAGCAGTGGAAGCTTTCGCCGATGGATCTACAGAGCCGTGTGCACTGGGAAGAATACACCAAGGCGAAGGAAGAAATGCTTGATCGCACGCATATTCCGGAAGCGCCGTGGTGGGTCGTCCATGCCGTCGACAAGAAGAGAGCGCGTCTCAACTGTATCGCGCATCTCCTGAACCAGATTCCCTACGAAAACGTACCGAAGCCGGAAATCGTTCTGCCCGAGCGCCTGCGGCATATAGATTATCATCGCATTCCGGTTCCGCCGGAAATGTACGTGCCCGAAGTCTACTGACCGGGAATGTTGAGGGGCCTGTCTCCGGCAGGCCCCTCAATTCCCAGCTCCGCCGTCGGCAAGCAAGGCCGGCTCAACGTCAGACCGGGCGGTAGGCCCATTCGGATATGGCGCCCAAGCCCAGCCGCCGCAGGAGC
This sequence comes from Rhizobium sp. KNZ2-6A, assembly GCF_056755475.1. Lineage (NCBI taxonomy): Bacteria > Pseudomonadati > Pseudomonadota > Alphaproteobacteria > Hyphomicrobiales > Rhizobiaceae > Rhizobium > Rhizobium sp. KNZ2-6A. Next base: position 186,393 of record NZ_JBNDIC010000002.1, read on the forward strand.
TCATATGCAACTCTTCGGTTGATGGGATTGTGCAGCCTGAGGACTTTCGAGCCCAGAAAATCCATCTCGGCATGCTCGAAAGGCATGAGATGCCGTGCCCTGCCGAGTGCGGCTCGATAGACCTCATGAAAATCCCGCCGGCAGACATAGGTCTTGTACTTCGTCATGCAAAAGGCGGCAAAGGTATCGCTGTTCCTGCGCAGAAAATCCGAGACGCCGATCGTCACCTCCGGCCAGGCGGGATTGAACGTATCGTCGAAGGCGATGATGCCGTGATCGGCCAGCACACTCTTCGCCAGCCGGCTGTCGGCAACGATGTGGCGAAGCAAATGCCCTCCATCGATGCTGAAAAACCGAACCTGCCCAACCTTGTCGATGATGGCCTGCGGATCGAGCCTTGTGCTGTCGCCGGTTATGACGAGATCTTCATCGACAGGAATGCCCAGTGATCTTCCGTTGTCGAGGAAGCGTTGATATTGCGCACCATCCGCTTCTACGTCGAAAAGGTCGATCGCAAGCACATTGTCATCGGGTGCGCTGATCTTGCGCAGCAAAAAATAAGACCGCCCGTAATAGACCCCGATTTCGGCGAGGCCGCCGTAGAGTTTCTCCTGCCTCTGCTTTTCGATCAACGACAGAAAGACAAGCGCATCCGGCGGGTCGATATAACCATCGATTTTCTGAAGATCCCGAAATACAAATTTTCGAACGCCCGATTTCAAATGTGAACCTCACTGGTTTTCTTCGTGTATTTCGCCACCGAACGCCCTCATCGATAGGGAGCAGTCGGTCGAAAAATGCACCGTTTCTGCACGAACCGCGCGCCGCGAACTCGTGAGCTTCCGAAAACTGGGATGGGACTGTGTCAAGACGAGCGCTGCTAACGCATATCGCGCCCTTTCTGTCGTGTTTCGGATAGTGATGCGCGGATTGGATAGTTCCGGCCCATAACAGCCCCCTGTATCGAAACCGCATCGCAGACAATGGCGAATAGCGAGCCGGCACCTTAAGTGTTGTATAATGTGAGTCTAAAATTCTCATCATCGGCCGAGGAGACCGTCATGACTGCGCCGCATCCCTCGAAAACGCATATCGGCAACCACGCCCTGCATCCCGAAACCCAGATGCTGAATTACGGCTACGATCCGGAGCTGTCCGAGGGCGCGGTCAAGCCCCCCGTTTTCCTGACCTCCACCTTCGTCTTCAAATCGGCCGAAGATGGGCGCGATTTCTTCAACTACATATCCGGCCGCAACGAGCCGCCGGCCGGCAGAGGCGTCGGCCTCGTCTATTCGCGCTTCAACCACCCCAACAGTGAAATCGTCGAAGACCGTCTCGCCGTCTACGAGCGGACGGAAAGCGGCGCGCTGTTCTCCTCCGGCATGTCGGCGATCGCCACCACGCTGCTGGCCTTCGTCCGCCCCGGCGATGCGATCCTGCATTCCCAGCCGCTCTATGGCGGCACCGAAACGCTTATCGCCAAGACATTCCTCAATCTCGGCGTTTCGGCGGTCGGGTTTGCCGATGGTGTCAGCGAGAGTTCGGTGATGGCGAGTGCGGAGGAAGCATTGGCCAAGGGCCGAGTGTCTATCATTCTCGTGGAGACGCCCGCCAACCCGACGAACAGCCTGGTCGATATCGCCATGATCCGTCGCGTGGCCGATGCGATCGGCAAGGAGCAGGGCCACACGCCGATCATCGCCTGCGACAATACCTTGCTGGGTCCGGTCTTCCAGCGGCCGATCGAGCATGGCGCCGATATTTCCCTTTATTCCCTGACCAAATATGTCGGCGGTCATTCCGATCTGATCGCCGGCGCCGCAATTGGCTCAAAAGCCGTGATCAAGCAGGTCAAGGCGCTGCGCGGCGCGATCGGCACGCAGCTCGATCCGCATTCCTGCTGGATGCTCGGCCGCTCGCTGGAAACGCTGCAGATCCGCATGGAACGGGCCGATAGCAACGCCCGGGCCGTGGCGGATTTTCTGCGGGATCACCCCAAGGTCGAGCAGATTCACTACCTGCCCTATACCGACCCTTCATCTGCCACGGGCCGAACTTTCGCCGCCCAATGCAGCGGCGCAGGCTCCACCTTCTCCTTCGATATCAAGGGTGGCCAGCCGGCATCGTTCAAATTCCTGAATGCGCTGCAGATCTTCAAACTCGCCGTCAGTCTCGGCGGCACCGAATCGCTTGCCTCTCATCCGGCAACGACGACGCATTCCGGTGTTCCGGTTGACGTGCGCCACCGCATCGGCGTGCTGGAATCGACGATCCGCCTGTCGATCGGCATCGAACATCCCGACGATCTGATTGCCGATCTGGCGGCTGCTCTCGACGCGGCCTAGCGAGATAGATCAGCCGTGTACGGTGAGAAGGTTCGCATCGCGCGCAAGGCGCCACTGGCCATCGGCCTCCTTGCGCAGAAGCGTGAGTGTGTAACCCGATTGATGGATGGCATCGCCGCCTGGCGGTGTCATCGTGATGTCGATGTGGTTGCGGATGAAGGCCCAGTCGCCGAGCACCCGCAATTCGACGATCTCGCTGGTGCCATCCATCTTTACGCCGTCCATGCCCTTGGAGGCTGCAGCGAAGGCTTGCTTGCCAAACGGCTCTCGGTCCGGCACCATGAAGACGACATCGTCCGCCATCAGCCCTAGGACGGTGGCCGTATCGCCCGCCTTGCTCGCGGAAATCCAGGTTTTCACGACGTTCCGGATTGCCTTTTCATCCTCGGTCATTGCGAATCTCCTCCATAGGCAACGCGCATAGCAACAGCGGCTGCGTTTCAACTCATGAGGCGAGAATTATTGGACGGAGAAAGTCGGCACGACGTATGCTCAATCATCCGGCCAGGTTTCAATATCCGGATTAACAATATAGCGCGCTCCATCATGCCGGACATAGCAGATAGCGGGGCTTCCTTGCTGCGGACGAACCGGCCTATTCCGGCTCGTCCTTGGGCTTGGCGGCGCGCAAAGCATCGCTGAGCTCCATTCTGGCCGTTCCGATCAGCTGCTCCATGGCAAAACGGGCGGCGTCTGGACGGCGGATGCGGATCGCATCCAGAACATTCTGATGCCGGGCGATGGCATATTCGTGCGATTGGCTGGCCCGATTGGTCAGACGGAAGCTTGCAAGCAGGGCTGCGCGCATGGCTGTGTGAAACTCCAGATCCGCCTGGCGGGCGCATTGCCGCGCCACGGGAGATTGCGCTTGCCGCTGTTTTCATGATCTCGGATGAATGCCCCTTCATGAATGCCACCGTCGAAGGCGGCCTGAGCGTGCTGCAGCATCGGTAAGGCCTTGCCGCACACTACCGCCGCCGGCCCGGTCGAATGCTGCAAACACGGAATATGCTATCGCGACCTGAGCTGGGCAATCGACAGCATGAGGTCCGCGCTCATGCCGACTCCGGAGCCACGGTTTAGGATGGCGGATGCGGGCGAGCCGGTATTTGTGCCGTTTGCCGTGTCATATACGGCGGAGAACCTCTTCAGCAGGTTGTTCACCTTGCCGGCATCATGCAAATCCTTGATCGGAAAAAGCTTCTCCAGCATCTTCGCCTGGCGGCTGACATCCATGTTCGACATGGATGCCGGCAGCGAATAGGTCGTCTTGATCACGTTGTAGAGCGCCGGATCGGACATGATGTCGTAGACGGAATTGATCTGCGGCGCCTTTCGCTGGAAATAAAGCGCAAGGCGGACACCATCGTTGGAGGCGCCCTGCTGCGTCTCCAGTGTCTGATGGAGATAGAGATCGTCCGTGGCAAGGCGCGGCCCCTTGTTCTGCCCTGGTCCGATCTTGGCGGTCGTCAAGTTACCCTTGGCGTCGAAGTTGAAGACGTTCACCATGGCCTTGAACTTCTGGCCTGCTGGCGTATTCAGGAATCCCTTGGCATCCTCGGGGTCGGCGGTAAAGGCCTTCTTCAAGGTCGCCTTGTCGACCGTCTTGGGGTCGATATGATTGGCGACGAGAATGAATTCCGTCAGCTTCTTATCGGCCAGGAGCTCATCGACGGTATCGACCTTGGCAATCGACTTACTGAACTCGGTTGCCGCGTCCTTCGCATCCTTGATCGCCTTGTCCCGCATCTCGCCCGTCAACCCGAACGTCTTCGCCTTCGAATAGGCGGAGATGAAGCTGTTGATCGAGCTCTGCGACAGGGCCGTGACAGGATCTCGGAGATTGCCCTTGCCGTCGAAGTTGAATGCCTTGGCAAGCTCAACATATCTCTCATCCTTCAGGGAGCTGACATAGCTCTTGCTGTCATAAGGATTGCTTTCCAGGATCTTACGCAATTGGTCCCGCGAGACCTCATTCTTGTCGATCCCGAAGGCACGGAGCGCCATGTCCTCGATCGTCGGCAGATCCTTGCTCTTAATGTCATTGGCGGCGAAGAAATCCTCGATCGTCTTGATCTTGCCGACCGCCGACTTGTAGTGCTTCTCCGCATCATTGAACAAGGCCTGCTTGGCACCCTTGGCCTGCTGCAAATATTTGATGGAGATATCGTCTATGGCCTGCGCCGATTGCGCGGGCTGCCCCGCCGGCAGCGTTCCGTCGGAGGCGAAATTGAAATGAGCGACCATATCCTTCATGCCGGAGACATCAGCATAGGTAGGATTGGCGAAAGCGAGATTGAATTGAGCCGGCGTGAGTTTGGCGCTGAGGCCGAAAGCCTCCTTGATATAGGAGAAAAGCCTGTTGTCGCCGGTGATGTCGCTCAGCGACGTCACCTTCGTGATTGCCTGGCGATAATAGTCATCATTGCTTATGGCCATCGTCGGGGTCAGCAGACTCGGGACCGTATTGTTATAGCGAGAGATCATCGCTTCCTTCTGCTGCGTCGTTTGCGCTGACGCGGCAGAAAGCGTTCCATCATCGTTGAAATTGAATTGCGATGCGATCAGCTTATAGGTTGCCTGTGCCGATGCCGAGGAGAAGTTGCCTGCCTGATTGACGAAGCTGTTGGGGTCGCTGACATCACTGGTCAGGACCGACTTGAGAAACGACTTCGATATATTGTCCGGATTGATGCCATGCGCCCGCAGAATGTAGTCTCTCATCCTGCTGCTGTTGACGATATCGTCGACATTCGACACCTTGTCGATCCAGCTGTCGTAGAACTTGCTCTCCTTCGCTGCCAAAGTTGCTTCATTGGCGAAAGATTGCTCATAGAGGCCGATCGTATCGCTCTTCTGGGCATCGGTTTGAGCAGTCTGATTCTTTGACTTGCCACCGAAGTTGAAAGCCGCGGCAAATTGCCGGTAGCGGTTATCGGTCAATTTGTTTGCGAAACTGCTGGGATCGCTGAGGTCGCTTGTCAAAACCTTCTTCATGAAGGCTTTGGCATAGGTCATGTCCTCAAGGCCGTAGGCCTTCATTGCATAGCTGTAGAGCTTGTGGTCGGCGAGGAACTCATCGACATTCTTGATCTTGCCGATGTGCGCATCATAATATTGCTGATCGCTCTTGACCGTTGCCTGCTTGGCGACGCGCGCAAGCGTCGACGCCATATCCTTTGTCGCGGTCACATAGCCGAGATACGTTGTAATCATCGATCGCCCCCACAGCGCAATTCACCGGTATTCGCCCCAGAGTCGACTATCGCAACCAGACCTTGCGCGAGGCTAGACCGCAATCTGCAGGCATTGTTTTCGGGAGCCCTCGCCGATCACGGCGCCGGCTTCCGCCAACAGGTAGCAAACAACATATAGCCGCGCTTCAATCGCCTGCCGCTGGCGGGATGAAATGGAGCTGAGGACCACGGCACGAATTGACGCATTGCGCTTGCGATGGCCCTGCCCTATGACTGCGGGTCTTATCCGCGAGATGCGGTGGTGGGGACAGGAATGCGGAAGACGATTTCGCGAACATGGCAGTGGAGCGCGCGCATCCTTTGCGCCGTGGCGCTGTTGTTTGTCGGCTTCGCCCATCAGCCAGTCGTCGCCACGGCGGATGAGATATCCCCGCTCGAGCTTGCCCAATACCGGCTGCCGGACGGATCGCTGCCCATTCTCTGCATCACCTATAAGGATGCCGACGGCAAGGTGCACGGGAAAGCCTATGCGCCCGGATGCGAGGCATGCCGGATCGGATCGGTTGCGATGCTGCCCGCACCTCCGACCGATATTTGCGAGCGCCTTGCCTCTTCGCGCGGAGAGACGGTCGTCGCAAGATCCGAGGCCTTCCACCGGCAGCTTTATCCGCCGAACACAGGCCCAAGAGCACCACCCATCCTCGACATCGTTGGCTGAACCGGCGTTGCGGCTCTGACCGTGATGCCCCCGTCAACGCTGCCGCATGCGCGACCCTCGCGTCGTGAAATCTGAGGATGGGTGTTCCTAGCTGTACTTTGCCGACCGTGGCGGGCTGATTGGTCCGGCGGGTCATCGGAACTAAGCTTATCCCAACGGCGAACCATCGCCGCCCCTCCTCGGATCGACCGCTTGTGGCAGCCTGCCGATCTTCGGAGGATTTCATGTCTGCCTTTACCGCTGCAGAGCCTGCAGCCGCAGCAACCCACAATATCTCGCTCTATCGCGCGATCTGGCGCTGGCATTTTTTCGCCGGTCTTCTCGTCATTCCCTTCTTGCTCAATCTGGCGATCACCGGATCGCTCTACCTGTTCAAGGATCAGATCGCCGACACGCTCTACTCGCACCGCTACCTCGTCGCCGAGAGCGGCACGATGCTACAGCCGCAACGGATCGCCGACGCGGCACTTGCGGCCTTTCCGGGCGCCCGCGCGATCTCCTACCACGAAGCGTCGGCCCCAAACCGCTCGGCCTGGGTGACGCTGTCCAAGGACGGCCAATCGACCATCGTCTACGTCAATCCCTATGACGGCAGCATTTTAGGGTTGGTCGGCTCGAAGCAGGAGTTCGGCTGGGTCGTCAAGCGCATCCACAGCCTCGAATATTTCGGCAAATGGACCAATCGCATCATCGAGATCGTCGCGGGCTTCGCCCTCGTCCTCGTGGTGACCGGCATCTATCTATGGTGGCCGCGGCAGCAGGCGGGCGGTGTGCTCACCGTTCGCGGTAACCCGTCGCGGCGCGTCTTCTGGCGCGACCTGCATGCGGTGACCGGGGCGCTTGCCGGCGTCCTCATCTTCTTCCTCGCCTTCAGCGGCATGCCCTGGTCCGGCTACTGGGGCTCCAATGTCAATGCCTGGCTGACCGCTCACAATTTCGGAACACCGGCAGCGGTCTGGGACGATGTTCCGAAATCGACGAAGGTCACGCAGGATATCGTCAGCCGGCCCGGCTGGGTGGTCGAAAACGCACCCGTTCCAATATCCGATATCGCGGCGGCGCAGTCGGCAGAGCCGATCGGCCTGAACAAGGCCGTGGAGACCATGCATGGCCTGGGCATGATTGCCGGCGCCGACCTTGCCATCCCGACGGATGAGACCGGCGTCTATACCGCCAGCCATTATTTCGGCGATCTCGGCAAGGAGAGGACCGTCCATATCGACCAATATTCCGGAAAGCCGCTCGTCGATATCTCCTATGATCAGTATCCGGCGCTCGGCAAGGCGATCGAATGGGGCATCAATGTCCATCAGGGCCAGGAATGGGGCCTCTTCAACCAGCTTCTGATGCTGGCCGCTTGCCTCGCCATCATCCTGTGCTGCGTGACGGCCGCGACCATGTGGTGGAAACGCAGGCCGGCAGGCCGCCTCGGCGTGCCGCCGATGCCGCCGCAAAAGTCCGTCTGTGTCGGTCTCTGGTTCATCGCCATCGTTTTCGGCGCAGCCTTCCCGCTGACGGGAGCCGCCATCGCCGTGATGCTGCTGATCGACCAGCTCGTCGTTCGTTTCGTGCCGCCGCTCCGGCGCTTCTTTTCCTGACGAGATCAGGCGGGACCGACGGTTCCGCCTGCCCTTCCCTTTCTGGATCAAGGATATCGATCATGTTGAAACGCGCTTTTGCTCTCGCCGCCTTCGGGCTGGCATCCCTGCTTTCCTCCATCGTCTTCGCCGACGATGTCAAACTCGGCAATCTCACCATCTCCACTCCCTACGTTCGCGCCATGGTGCCGGGTGCGCCCGTCGGCGGCGGCTATATGACCATCACCAATACGGGCAATACCGACGATCGGCTGGTCGCGGCCAGCTCGCCCCGCGCCGATGTGGTTCAGATTCACGAAATGAAGATGGACAAGGACATTATGGTGATGCGCGAGCTTGCCGATGGCCTGCCCATACCGGCCGGCAAGACCATCGAGCTCAAGCCCGGCGGCTATCATGTGATGTTCATGAAAGTCACCGACCGCTTTATCGAGGGCCAGACGGTGAGGGCAACGCTCAAGTTCGAAAAAGCCGGCTCGGTCGACGTCGATTTCCCAGTCGGATCGTTGGCAGCGAATAAGGAGACATCCCATGTCAAATAAACGACGCTTCGCCGCAATGATCGTCGCCCTGACGCTTATCGTCGGCGCCGGCGTTATCGTCTACGCAACATTTCCCATGACGCCACAGGTTCGGGCGGCAGGCAGTCTCGGCGCGGCCTTCACGCTCACGGACGATCGCGGCCAGCCTATTACCGAAAAGGCACTTTCGGGTCACCCCTCACTCGTCTATTTCGGCTATACGCATTGCCCCGATGTCTGCCCGACCACGCTCTATGATATGGCCGGCTGGCTCAAGACGCTTGGGCCGGAGGCCGATCGGCTGAGGGCCTATTTCTTCTCCGTCGATCCGGAGCGCGATACGCCGGAGATCATGCACAGCTACACCAGCAATTTCACCGACCGGATCACGGGCATTACCGGCAGCCCCGTGGAAATGCAGAAGGCCATCAAGGGCTGGCGCGTCTATGCCAAGAAGGTCCCCAGTCCAGATGGCGGATATACCATGGATCATACCGCATCCGTGTTGCTCGTCGATGCCGGCGGCAATTTGAGGGGCACGATCGCCTATCAGGAAAATACCGATGTCGCGCTGCGGAAGATCCGAAATCTGCTGCAGCAGGAATAGGTCCATGCCGCTCGACCACCACAAGAAGACAATTCCGTCTGGCGCGCCCACCGGCGAATATCGCCGATCACCCGATCGCCATCGCACGCCTGCGGGCCTTCCGCGGGTCATCAACAAGATAAGGAAATCAGATATGCTCCCGATGAAGAAAACGTTCCTCGCCGCCGCAATCAGCGTCGCGTTTGCCGGCCAGGCCATGGCCCATGCCCATCTGAAATCCGCCGCTCCAGCGGCCGACGGCACGGTGAAGGCCGCACCCTCGGAACTCGACCTCACCTTTACCGAAGGCCTCAACCTGAAATTCAGCGGCATCAAGGTGACCGGCCCCGACAAGGCAGCCGTCAAGACCGGCGAAGGCACGCTGACGAACGGCGACGCGACATTGACGGTACCGGTCGCCGACAAGCTTGCGCCTGGCAAATATACGGTCGAATGGCATGTACTCTCCACGGATGGGCACAAGACCAACGGCACCTATACATTCACCATCGCGCCATGACCGATGCCGAAGCCGTCCGCGACCGTGCGGGCGGCTTCACCATCGGAATTTCCTTTCAGGAACGGAAGGCATGATCTCGTCATTCCATCTCTTCATGCGGGATAAAGCCAAAACGGTGCCATCCGTGAGGATCTGATGCTGACGCGCTAGATCGGTCCGACCTGGAATCATCCGGCGCTAGTGGAACGAAGTGCTGCTCTTCCTGCGGCTATTCAGCAGATGAATGAAGGTGATGCCCTGCTCCAGCAGAAGCTCGGCGGCCTTCAGGCCGTTCGCGCCGAGATCGGACGAACAGCCGCGAAGATTGCATGCCAGAAAGAGGGAATTGGTGGCGGCCAGCGCATCGCCCTCCTCCTCCGCTTCTTCGGCGGCGGCCTGCAATACGTCCGCGACGGCCGTCATAAGCTCGGCGCGCTCCTGCAGGTTCATTTCATCGAGGCTTTTGGTGATGACATTCATGACGTCTCCTCCGCGCGCACGAATATCTCCGGCATCGGCCGGATCGGCGCAGCTTGTAACTGGACGTGAGTAAAATGCGATTGGTAAGCCAGATATGGCGATGAAGGCGCGAGGCTACAAGGCATGGCTTCCATGCCGAGGGCGCATGGCACTGCGGCTGGCTCACCAGGCGCGATGTGGCGGCGGCAGCGCTCGTGGATTTACTTCGTGTCCTTGGGACGTTCTAAAGCCGTTCTATCCAGTCATGATCCGGATGCAGTCTTTCAAGCCAGAGACGTAAGTCACCTCTTTCCGAAGCCGAAAGTCTGGGCAGTGCGAGAGCGAAATCCCTATCGTCCTTTTCTCGCCGATGCTTGGCCTTGAAAAGAAGGGCAGCGGCGGGCGCGAGATAAGGGAGACCGTCGACGGTTTTACGAATGATATCGCCGCGCGGCACGGTGAACGACGGTTCGCGCTTATAGACCCAGGTGGAAGGGGTGCCGCGCTCCGGCATCATATCGACACGCCAGCAACCCTCCTTCGGGTCAGCTCCCCAAAGCTGGGCGACGTGTGCCTCAGGCGGCGCCGACGAAGGAAGATGGTCTATTTGGCCATCGACGACCGAGAAGAATACGAGCTCCCCGAGCAACGAGCGAGCTCGCTCGACATCATCCCGCAACAGCGAAAATTCCAGATCCTCATGATCCCGGGTCTGTTGGCCATGCCACAAATCCAGCGCCCAGCCCCCGACGACATACCAGTGAATGTCCGTGCCAAGTCGCTTCATCAGATCGACCGGATGCCAGGCATTCCAAGCTTCTTCGGAAAAGGGTTTCATGGGACCAGTCGCCTATCGGGTAATATCCCCTCCTGATAGAGGGTCAGCCGCTTCTATGAAACAGCCCCCGGCAGCCGATAGACGGAAAATGTCTGACACAGTGCGCCCAAGACCAACCGTCCGGTCTCAGGCGCAAAGCACACTGGTACAGCCCACTCAGCGCGGACGGCGGATCGCCCGCAGTTTGCCGCTGCCGCCACCGCCGGCGTAGAACCGGTCCTTGCCGTCGGATTCGAGGCCGGAGACGCCGGTCCCCTCGGGCATTTCAAGCCGCTCCAGCACTTCGCCCGTCGCCGGATCGACGCGGCGCACATCGCTTTCGTCGCCTTCCCAGGTGCCGTGCCACAATTCTCCGTCGACCCATGTGACGCCGGTGACGATGCGGTTGGATTCGATGGTGCGCCTGATGGCGCCGGTTTCGGGGTCGATTTCGTAGATCTTGCGGCCGCGATGCTGCCCCACCCACAGGCTGCCATCGCTCCAGGCGAGACCTGAATCGCCGCCGTTGCCGGGCGCGGGAATGGTGGAAACGATATTCCCCGTCCCGGGATCGACCTTGTGAATCTGGTCCTCGGCGATCTGATAGAGGTAGCGCCCGTCGAAAGCGGTTCCTGCATGAGACGCGACATCGATCGTGCGCACCTGTTCGCCGCTCTCCGGGTTCAGGGCATGCAGCTTTTCGCCGGAGGCGAACCAGACGTACTGGCCGTCGAAGGTAACCCCATTCACGCGGGGTACGTTCTCGAAGGGGCCGTATTCGCGAATGATTTCTGCTTGGGACTTTTTCATGCTTCCATCCTCCGGTGGGGATTGGTTGAGTGTCGATATGAGAGAACTTAATCGCTCGGCAGCGGCCCAGGGAGTAACAATGTTGTCGGGAAGCCGACGACCGGCGGCATCATCCAGCGGCAAGCCCTCCCATTGCCGACACTTTGCACCATCCCAGCCGCCGCAAGCGCGTCGAGCGCGCGCTGCACCGTGCGCGGGCTTGTCGCCAGTGCAATCGACAGTGCCGAACTCGACCAGGATTCTCCATCCGACAGCAGAGCGAGAAGCGAGCCATTCTCGACCTCGACAGGCGGCGCCAGCACCACGACATCGCGTTTGCCCCGCGGCGTCAGCGCAAAGCCGCGCGGCGTCGCGCTGATATCGGCCAGCGGCTCCAAGGCGGCGCGAAGCCTCCCGATCTCGACCCTAAGCCGCGCCCTATGGGATTCGTCGGCATGGCGAGCGCGGAATGCACGGGAAAGCAGGGTAGCGCGCGGCACATCGGCGGGAGCGACCTCGGCGAGCGCGCGCGCCAGGGCAAAGAGCACCGGCCGGCTCGCAAGCGGCACGATCTCGCCGCCGCCGCGCACAATATTGCGGCAGGCATCGACGACCAATGTTCCGGACGCCAGCAAAGCTTCGACCTCGTCGAGCGACAGCAATCGTTCCTCGCCCTGGGCTACCAGACGCGCAGCCGGGGCATCGAGAGCCCGTGCCGCGTCGCGCACCTCGATCGCAAGCGCCGGGATCGCCGCCTTGCCGGCCGCTTCCGCGGCACGCGCAAGGGCGGCGCGGGCCGTCGCGATCCGCAGGCGGCGGATGGCGATACCGGCGACAGCCAGTTCATGGCTCGCCCTTGCGGCCGCTGGCAGCGGTGATGGATCGAGTTTCGCCAATAGGCGTTCAGCCTCGTCCAGATGGCCGACAAGCAGCAGGCGGCGTATCTGCAGGTTGCGGGCATGGGCCGCATTGATGTGGTCGCCATGTTTTTCCAGGGCGGCCCTTGCCGTCTCCAGCATCTTTTCCGGCCAGCCGAGGTCACGCGACACCAGGGCAATCTCGGCTTCGGCGACAGTGCACCGCGCACGGGCGACAGCCTCGCGCGGACCGAAGGCGCGCGCAGCACTCTTCAACAGCATCTTGGCGCGGGCAAGGTCTCCGAGCTGCGCCATGGCAATGCCGCGCAGCGCCAGCGCCGGCGCATCCTCGCGCAGCGCCACGCGTTTCAGCGCACCCAGCACGTCGCCGCCGGCAAGTGCCTGAGCTGCCGCGACGATCAGCGAGTCCATCGAAATCCCGTCACACTTGTAACTCCCACCCCTTGAGGTTCCAGCGGTAAGGTATCGCATATCGGCAAGCAAGATGCAGCGCCGACAAGGGCAACCTGACAAGAGGAGATGAACCATGACGATGCATAGGACAGGAACGCGCCAGGAATGGCTTTCGGCACGGCTTTCGCTGCTGGAGCAGGAAAAGGAACTGACGCGACGCAGCGACGAGATTGCCGCCCGCCGTCAGGAACTTCCCTGGGTGAAGGTGGAGAAGGACTATCGACTGGAGACCGAGAAGGGCGTCGTTCCGCTCTCGGCCCTCTTCAAGGGAGGCTCGCAGCTTCTCGTCTATCACTTCATGTTCGGAACCGACTATACGGCTGGCTGCCCATCCTGCTCGTCGATCGCCGACGGTTTCAACGGCATTGCAGTCCACCTTGAAAACCACGACGTCGCCTTCTCGGCCATTTCCCGCGCACCGCTCGCGAAGCTGCAGGAATTCAAGCGGCGTATGGGCTGGACCTTCGACTGGGCCTCTTCGGCCAACAGCGATTTCAACCATGATTTCAATGTCTGGTTCACGCCGGAGGAACAGCGCGGCGGCGGCATCGAATATAATTATCGCCGCGAGCCGCCAATACCCGACGCTCAAGTGGGCAAGACGATGCAGCAATGGGAACTGCGCGGCAGCGAAGGCCCGGTCGAACTGATGGCGTCAATGACGGGGACGGATGTCCCGACCTACACGCGCGACCGGCCTGGTGTCAGCGCCTTCGCCATGCAGGATGGCGAGATCTATCACACCTACTCATCCTATGCCCGCGGGCTCGACGGTCTCTGGGGCATGTACCAGTGGCTCGATCGCGCGCCGCTTGGCCGCAACGAGACCGGCGTGTGGTGGAAGCATCACGATCGTTACGGAGCAAACTGATGTCCGTCTCGTCGGAAATCGATGAAAGGGGCGGCGGCCATACTGCCGCCCCTGCCCTGCCCATCATCGCCGGCCGCCTGCTGGCTTTAGCGGCCGCGCCAAGCTTCGCCCTGATGACGGTGCTATCCGCTTATGGTTCCGCCGGCGACATGATCTGTTCCTCACAGGGCAGCTCTGTCTTCGCCGGGATGGTGCCGATGTATCTGCTCATGACCTTCTTCCACTGCGGCCCCTGGCTAAGGCTGCTTGCAAGGGATGGAAATGGCGCTCGCATGCCCGACCAGAATCTCCACCGGGCTATGCGAGATTCTTAAGGTAGAGGGAAAGCAGCTGCGTCTGCGAGGAAATGCCGAGCTTGCGATAGACGTTGCGCCGATGGACCTTCACCGTGCCCGTCGAGATATTGAGCTTCAGCCCGATCGATTCCGACGAATGCCCCTGCAAGACGAGCTCGACGATGGCAGTCTCTCGGCTTGTCAGATTAAGATCCCGCCAGACGGTTTCGGCTGGCGGGCTAATCCCGTTCTGACCCTGTCGGCGCCGGCTTCTGCCGCCGGCGGCCAACTGCGCATCGAAGCGCGAGGCGAGGTCGGACCAATAGTGCCTCACCATGCTTGCAACGAGCGGTTCGACCTTCTTCAGCGTCGCGAATTCCGCAGGCGGGAAAACACCGGTCTTCTCACGCCGCATCAATGACAGGACGATGGTGACGTCCTCATCGGCATTGACGAAGAAGCCGATTTCCTCGGCAAGCCCGGTCTGGACGTAATAGGTCCGGTAATACTCGCTGGAAAAGAAGCGATCCGGCGCCAGCTCCCGCATCCTGAGCACGCCTTCGCGGCGTTCGCGCGCCGTGTGGTAGAAGGGGTCCAGCAGGTAGGGACCGGCCTGATAGAGCGTGACGAAGACGACATGCTCCTCGCGGTCGAAGGTACTGTAGAGATCGATCGGCCGCTCCTTGCCGCGATAGGCAAAGACGACCACGTAATCGAACCGCACCAGCGCCGCCATCATCTGACGGAAGGTCTCCCCAAACTCGGCATCCGCCATCGTCGATCGGCCGATCGTGGCATTGAAGGCAGTAAACAGCCCTTCAAGGTCGGTGCTCATTCGACTGATCCCCTCTGCCGCCCCGCGCTAACAAGCGCAGCCCTATATACACCTTCCACGAAGCAATGTGCACGAAAATACCTCTTTCGGGGTATATACCTCGCGGGAAGCCCGGGCTTACTCTTTCCTTAACGACGGTGGCAATAAGGCAGATCAAAGACTGCCGACCAACCGCAGGGAACAGACGTGGCATCCGCTTCAACGAACGATATCGAATTCCGTTCGGTCACGAAGAACTATGGCGCCGTGACCGCCGTAACGGACATCAACCTCAATGTGCCCAAGGGCGCATTTCTGGCGCTTCTCGGACCTTCCGGCTGCGGCAAGACGACGTGCCTGCGCATGATCGGCGGCTTCGAACAGCCGAGCGAAGGCACGGTGCTGATCGACGGGCGCGAGATGAACGGCGTGCCTGCCTACCGGCGTCCGGTCAACATGGTGTTCCAGCACTATGCGCTGTTTCCGCATTTCAATGTCGCGCAGAACGTCGCCTACGGGCTGAAGCAGATGCGCCCGAAGGTCGGCACTGCCGAGATTGATAGGCGCGTTGCCGAAGCGCTCGAGATGGTTCGCCTCGGCGGCTTTGCGAAACGCCGCATCCATGAAATGTCCGGCGGGCAGCAGCAGCGCGTCGCGCTGGCGCGCGCCATCGTCAACCGTCCCTCCGTCCTCCTGCTCGACGAGCCGCTGGCAGCACTCGACAAGAAGCTGCGTTCGGCCATGCAGATCGAACTTCAGACGCTACAGCGCGAACTCGGCATTACCTTCGTTCTCGTCACTCATGACCAGGAAGAGGCGCTGTCGATGGCCGATATCGTCTGCGTGATGAGCGCCGGCCGCATCCGCCAGCTCGGGACGCCTCAGGAAGTCTATGACCAGCCCACCGACCTTTTCGTCGCCGATTTCGTCGGCAAGACCAACCGCATCGAGGCGACGATGGAGGCCGATGGCGAAACGCTTCGCCTCGCGGACGGTTCGGCACTGCCAGCCGGCAAGCGGCTCGCACCGGGAGCGGCGATTGCGGCACTGCGCCCTGAGGCGATCCATCTCAGCCGCGACATGGCTGTTTCAGGCATGTCCTTCAAGGGCACTGTGACGCATCGCATTTTCCTGGGCTCATCAACCGAATATGCGGTCACCGTTCCAGGTCTCGGCGATTTCTTGATTACGTCGAATCGCCGCAGCATGAACGAAAGCGATCTTGTCGGTCCGGGCGAAGAGGTCTTCCTCGGCTTCGACCCTAAAGCCTTACATGTCTTTCCAGCATCGAATGCATAAGCCAAAACAAGGGAACAGCATCATGAGCAAGGATTACAAGGACAATCTTCCGATTTCAGCCGAAGGCTTCATGGATGAATTCATGCGCCTGAAGCGCGGCTCCATCAGCCGTCGTCACTTCCTGAACATCACCGGCCTCGGCCTCGCGACGGCCGTCCTGTCGCGCGTCCCGGGCGCGCTTTCGACGCCCGCCTATGCCGCCGGCGAACTCGGCACGCAGATGTCGATCGCGACCTGGCCGAACTATCACGATCCCGCGACTTTCGAGAACTTCAAGGCGGCAACCGGCGTCGCCGTCGAGGTCAATGTCTTCGGCTCGAACGAGGAAATGCTCGCAAAGCTCCAGGCCGGCGCCTCCGGCTGGTCGCTGTTCGTGCCGACCAACTACACGATCTCGACCCATCACAAGCTCGGCCTCATCGAGGAACTCGATCTTTCGAAGATCCCGAACTTCAGCCAGGCGACGGAAAGCCCACGCTTCACCAAAGAAGGCCAGATCGACGGAAAAACTTATGCCGTGCCGAAGAACTGGGGCACGACCGGCTTTTCGGTGAATACCACCAAGATCAAGACCAAGCTTTCAAGCTGGAAGGATTTCTTCGAGGTCGCGCAGACGGAGGCCGATGGCCGCGCCATGGTGCACGACTATCAGCTGACGACCATCGGCAGCGCGCTTGTTTCCCTCGGCTACGATTTCAATTCGATCAAGCCGGAAGAGCTCGCCAAGGCCGAAGAGCTGCTGATCAAGGTCAAGCCGCATCTCTTCGCCATCAATTCCGACTATCAGCCGTCCATGCGCTCGACCGACGCCTGGCTGACGATGTGCTGGACCAATGACGGCGCGCAGCTGAACCGCGACATGCCCGAGCTTGACTATGTGCTCGGCAAGGACGGCGGCGAGATCTGGACCGACTATTATGCGATCCCGAAGGATGCGCCGAACAAAGCGGCCGGCTATGCGCTTCTCAACTATCTCATGGACCCGAAGAATGCGGTGAAGGAACACATCGCCAACGGCGCGCCGACCACCGACAGCCGCGTCATCACGATGCTGCCGAAGGAGATCACCACAAACAAGATCGTCTATCCGGACGAGGCCGCGCTGACGCCGCTGGAATTCGGCGCCGCCGTCACACTCACCGATCCGAGCCGCGCCGAACTGATGGCACGCTTCAAGTCAGCCTGATCGCCCTTGCCCAACTCCGGCCCCGTCGTCCTGACGGCGAGGGGCCGGCCTCGCGCTTAGAACCGGCGGATAAAGAACCTTTCGATGCCCCTCACCCCTGCCACCAAACGGCGCCTCGTCACCGCTGCCCTTATCGGCCCGGCAAGCGTCTGGCTGTTCGTCTTCCTGGTGCTGCCCTTCATCGCCATCATCGTCTTTGCCTTTGGCGAACGCGCGCCGGAGGGTGGCTATCAGGCAGCCTTCACCTTCGCTCAATTCGCCAACCTCGGCTCGCGCTCGGCAGCCTTCATCAATACGCTGATCCTGGCCCCGATTGGTGCTGCCGCCTGCCTGCTCGTTGCCTATCCGGTCGCCTACTATCTCGCCGTCAAGGCTAGTCCGCAGCGCCGGCTGCTGCTCGTTTCGCTCGTCGTCGTTCCCTTCTGGACCAGCCTGCTGGTGCGCACCTATGCCTGGATGTACCTGCTCGGCGCGCGCGGAATCCCACATCTGCTCGAATTCTTCGGCATCGAGAATGTCCGGCTTATCAACACGCCAGGCGCGGTACTGCTCGGCATCGTCTACGGCTATCTGCCGCTGATGATCATGCCGATCTATGTCAGCCTTGAAAAGCTCGACCGCCGGCTGCTGGAGGCATCCGCCGATCTCGGCGCCAAGCCCGTCTCGACCTTTTTCGGCATTACGCTGCCGCTATCCTTGCCCGGCGTCATGACTGGCGTGGCGCTGGTGACGATCCTGCTGCTCGGGGAATATCTGATCCCGCAATTGCTCGGCGGCGGCAAGGTCTTCTTCATCGGCAATGCGCTCGTCGATCTCTTCCTGCAATCGCGCAACTGGCCGTTCGGATCGGCGATTGCCGTGACGCTCGTTGCCGTCGTCGTCATCGTGCTGCTCGTTGCCATGCGCATCGCCTGGCGCGTTGCCGGCACTCGTCAGGTGGATCTCGTCTGATGCGCGCGCTCGTCACTTTCGTCTATCTGTTCCTCTATACGCCGATCGCGCTCGTCGTCCTGTTCTCCTTCAATGCGGGACGCAATGCGAGCGAGTTCACCGGCTTTTCGACGCAATGGTATGGGCGGGCGCTGTCGAACACCTTCTTGATGGAAGCGCTGCGCAATAGCCTCATCATCGCGTTTACCAGCGCAGCGCTGGCGGCGATCTTCGGCACGATGGCCGCGATCGGACTGGAGCGGCTCGGCCCTCGCACCCGCGCCGTCTTCGACGGGCTCTTCGCGGCAGCGATCGTCGTGCCGGGCGTCGTCATCGGCATTGCGACGCTAGTCGCACTCGTCGAGGTCTTCGGCATCATCAATCCGCTGATCGCAGCCGTCTGGCCCAGCGATCAACCGCCGAAATTCGCGCTCGGTTACGGCTCGATCATCGCGGCGCACGGCCTCTTCACCATGGCACTGGTGACGATGATCGTGAAGGCGCGCATCGCCAGCCTCGGGCGCGATATCGTCGAAGCCTCCAGCGATCTCTATGCCACGCCGCTGACTACCTTCCGGCAGATCGTGCTTCCGCAGATCATGCCGTCGATCCTCGCCGGCTTCCTGCTCGCCTTCACCTTTTCCTTCGACGATTTCATTATCGCCTTCTTCGTCGCGGGATCGAACACGACGCTACCGATCTATGTTTTCGCCTCGATCCGTCGCGGCGTCACGCCGGAGATCAATGCGATCGCGACCATGGTGCTGATCGCATCGCTCTTCCTCATCCTCATCGCGCGTTTCCTGATGCGCGAAAAGACAACGACAAACTGACCAGGGAAAAATCATGATACTCAAGGATCGGGTCGCAATCGTCACCGGAGCCGGCTCCGGCATCGGCCGCGCCGGCGCGCTGATCATGGCGCGCGAAGGCGCGCATGTGATCGTCGCCGATATCGACTTGGCAAACGCCGAGGAAACCGTGAGCCAGATTGCCGAGGCCGGCGACAACGCAGAAAGTCTTGTTGTCGACGTCATGGATGACCAGGCGCTCGAGGCCGGCATCGCAGAGATCGCAGCGCGGCATGGCCGCATCGATATTCTCCACAATCACGCTGGCGCCCAGGTGGCGGGCAATTTGGAAGAGGTCGCGGTTTCTGGTTTCGACACGTCTTGGAACCTGAATGTTCGGGCGCATTTCATGGCCTCGCGCTTCGTCATGCCGATCATGAAGAAAGCCGGCAAGGGCGTCATCCTCAACACCTCGTCATCGTCAGGCGTGCTCTATGATCGCGAGATGATCGCCTATACCACCTCCAAGCATGCGGTCATCGCCATGACCCGGCAGATGGCGGGGGACTATGCCCGCTTCGGTATCCGGGTCAATGCGCTTTGCCCGGGCTGGGTCGATACGCCCTTCAACGCGCCGTTCATTGCGCAGATGGGCGGCCGCAGCGCCATCGAAGACTATATCGCCGAAAAGGTCCCTCTCGGACGATGGGCCGATGTTTCGGAAATCGCCGACCCGATCCTCTTTCTCGTTTCCGACCGATCCTCCTACATGACCGGACAGATCCTCGTCGTCGATGGCGGTGAAACGGTCGTCTAGCCACGTAATCATCAACCGCTTCCGGCGGAAGCAGCAGTTGCGGGCGGCCTGTTCCGGAAAGATTGGCCATGGCATAAGATATTGCGGCCAATCAAACGCAGGAATCCTCGCGTCTGCCTGCGATATAAAGGGATGAATCCGGCGTGCCCAAAAGCCCCGTCACCTGCGAAGTTCGCTACCGCGTCGATCAAAACCGGATTTCGGAGTTCGAAGCTTACGCTCGGATTTGGATCGAGCTCATCGAGCGCTATGGGGGAAAACACCATGGCTATTTCATACCCCGCGACAAGCCGGCCGAGAGTGGAATAAGCTTTCCCGGCGTTGGCGAGAACGGAGCCGGCGACATGGCGATCGCACTATTCACCTTTCCGGATGAAACGACCTATCTGCAGTACCGTGAACAGGTTGCAAAAGACCCGGATGGCATTGCCGCGAACGCGCGTTTCAAAGAGAATCCGCCGTTTGCCAGCTACGAGCGCTTTTTCCTGCAGCCGATCCCACGAGCCGACTAATCGGCTCAGGAAATTCAACCGTCAACTTCGCTTAGCGAGAGATGGAGCAACGGCGACTGGCACGCCGCGCGCGAGTGGGTCATGGGCGCCGATGCGAAAAACCGCATCGGCGTGTCTGTTGCCTCAGAAGCGCTGCGGCGAGAAAGGCGTGAGATCGATCGCCGACGTCCGTTCCGTCAAAAGGTCGGCGACGAGGCGTG
This sequence comes from Rhizobium sp. KNZ2-6A, assembly GCF_056755475.1. Lineage (NCBI taxonomy): Bacteria > Pseudomonadati > Pseudomonadota > Alphaproteobacteria > Hyphomicrobiales > Rhizobiaceae > Rhizobium > Rhizobium sp. KNZ2-6A. The sequence continues at coordinate 206,948 of NZ_JBNDIC010000002.1, forward strand.
CCGTGCCCGCCGACTGGGTCAGGCCGAGGTGGCCATGGCCGAAGGCATAGATCACGTTCCGTGTCGCCTTGGCGCGGCCGATGGCGGGCAGGCTATCGGGCAGCGACGGCCGGAAACCCATCCACTGCACGCCACCCTCTGGTTTAAGACCGGAAAGGAAGGTGCGAGCCTTCTGCAGCATGGCTTCGGACCGGCGGAAATTCGGCGGCAGCGCCAGCCCGCCCAGCTCCACCGCACCCCCGACGCGGATACCGGTCGAGAGCTTGCTGACGACAAAGCCATGGCCGCCGAAGGTTATCTGCGTGCGCAGGTCGAAAGCATCGGCCGGAAGCGTCGTGTTATAGCCGCGTTCGGTTTCGAGCGGGATATGCTCGCCAAGTGTGCTGGCTATCCAGTGCGAGAAGGCGCCCGCCGCCAGAACGACCTTGCCGGCCTGACGCAGCTTTCCATCCGTCGCCACCACTTCGACGCCGCCGTTGATAGGGCGGAGCGCCGAAACCTCCGCCATCTCGACAATGCCGCCACGGCTGCGAAAATGCGCGGCCAGCGCCAGCGTATAGAGCTTGGGATCGGCGATAGAGTACCAGCCGGGCGTGAAGGTGCCGAGGATGAAACGCGCTGCCAGCCCTGGCTGGATCGCCGCCATCTCGTCGGCTTTCAGATGCTGGAATTCGATACCGTGATTGCGGCACACCTCCCAGCCTGGCAGCGAAGCGCGGAATTCCGCCTCGCTTTCATAGACCTGGAGGTTGCCCTCCTTACGCAACATCGCGAGCGTATCGGTCGCGGCAAGGAAACGCTCAAGCTCTGCCTTGGAAAGATCCATCAGGCTTGTCTGCGCTGCCGTGGAATGGGCGACGCGCGATGGCTGGCAGGCGCGCCAGAACCGGAACATCCAGGGCGCAATCTGCAGCGCATAGGCTGGCGGCACCGACAGCGGCCCGAGCGGATCAAGAAGCCATTTCGGCGCCTTCTTCAAAATGCCGGGTGAAGCAAGCGGCAGGATATCCGTGAAGGCAAAGGCGCCGGCATTCCCGGCGGAAGCACCGGCGGCCGGTCCCTCACGGTCCACGACCACGACGGAAAGGCCCCGCGACTGGGCCGCAATCGCGGCGGAAAGGCCGATCACGCCGGCTCCGATGACGATAACGTCGGGTTTCGCCATCAATGGACGCTCGCGAGAGGTTTCTGTGCTTCAGAATGCTCCGGCTTACCAATCTCGACCACTACGTCCTGATGGAAATAGGCGGCGCGATCCGAGACATTGCGGGCAAAGGCCATTTCACGCGTCACGCAGATCATGGTCACCCCATCCTCCCGGCTTGGATCAAGCGCGGATATCGCTTTGGCAAACAACATATGTTCCGGAGACATGGCAAGCACTCTTGCCGGATGGATCGAGAACACCTCGGCAATGCCGGCATGGATCTGCTTTACTGTCATTTCTTCGGCTTGCGGCAGCCTGGTATCTGCAGGTGACGATAAATCCACTGGCCTTCCTCAGCTGAAACACCAACCTGCCGCCGCCGCGACAGGTTCGTCTGTCGATTTTTTGTATTCTTTTTGTATTTATAATTTCCAAGTCTATGATGCAAGCGAGCATAACATGGGAGAACCAAAATTGACCGACGTGACCACCCTGACGCCGGATGCGCTGCAAAGCCGCGTTGTGGCAATCCTTTCGAAGGCCGGCTTCAACGCGCAGCAGGCCGGCGCGATCGCGCGGGTCATCGTCGCCGGTGAGCGAGATGCCTGCAAATCCCACGGCGTCTACCGCATCGAAGGCGTGTTGCGCGCGGTGAAAGCCGGCAAGGCGCGGCCGGATGTCGTGCCGGTGCTGGAACAGAACGACCACTCCGCCATCGTCCGGGTGGACGCCAAGAGCGGCTTTTCCAATGCCGCCTTCGAGCTCGGCATGCCGGTGCTTGCCGAGCAGGCTCGCCGCTTCGGCATTGCCGCACTCGCCATCAACGACTGCACGCATTTCGCCGCCCTGTGGCCGGAAGTGGAAGCTCTGACGAATCGGGGCCTCGCCGCCTTCGCCATGTGCCCGAGCTATTCCACGGTGGCGCCCGCCGGCGGTACGGCGCCGCTCCTCGGAACGAACCCCTTCGCCTTCGGCTGGCCGCGCCTGGACAATCCGCCTTACGTCTTCGACTTCGCGACTTCGGTCGCCGCACGCGGTGAGATCGAACTGCACCGACGCGCTGGCAAGCAGCTGCCGGAGGGCTGGGCGATCAACACTGACGGCCAACCGACCACGGATCCGGAGGCTGCGCTGGCTGGCGCAATGTTGCCGTTCGGAGGCCACAAGGGTTCGGCGATCGGCACGATGATCGAGCTTCTGGCCGGTGTCATGATCGGCGATTTCACCAGCCGCGAAGCGCTCGATTATCTCGGTTCGACGGCTTTTGCTCCCCGGCACGGCGAACTCATCGTCGCCTTCTCGCCGGAGGCTTTCGCGGCCGGCCGGCCCGGAAATCCGCTTGCCCGTGCCGAAGTACTGTTCGAGGCGATCGTCGGCCAAGGCGCGCGCCTGCCCTCGCAGCGTCGCTTCGCCGCCCGCGCCCGTGCGGAAAAGGACGGCATCCCACTGACCGCGGAGGAAATCCGCCAGCTCGACCGCCTGCAGGAGCTTGGCCTCGACGCCGTAACTTGAGCGACATCGAAACGTAATTGAAGGCCAACGTAAGACAGCAAAAGAGGCCCCTCACCGGGGCCTCTGACATTTTGAACGTAAATCGTGACGGCAGCCGTCTCAGGCCTTGTATTTTTCCACGGCGCCCGGAAGCTTGTTCCACTCGGCGTACCAAGTGTTGAACAGCTTGAACTGTGCCTCGACATAGCCGCGCTGGCTGTCGTTCAAGACGTCGCTTTCGTTGAAATGCAGCTCATATTCCTTATCGCCCTTCAGCACCATCATATGCTTGAAGAAGAGAACCAGATCCGGACCTTCGTCGAAGGACGATAGGACGGCGAGCGCCTGCTCGAGCTCAAGCGCGCGCTGACGCGCATCGACATCACCCTTGGCTGCAGCCTGGGCGAGGTTGCAGAGATGAATGACTTCCTTCGGCAGGACGTTGCCGATGCCGGTAATGGCGCCGGTCGCGCCGCAATTGACGAAGCCATGGAAGACAGCCGTGTCGACGCCGATCATCAGCGACACATCATCGTCACGGCTGGTGATGTTTTCCGCGGCGTAGCGCATGTCGGCCGACCCACCGAATTCCTTGAAGCCGACGAGATTGGCATGCTCGGCGCGCAGTGCGAAGAAGAGGTCGGCGCGCGTTGCAAAACCATAGTAGGGGCTGTTGTAGATGACGGCCGGAAGATCGGGCGCTGCCGACAGGATCGCCTTGAAATGCGCCTTCTGGGCAGCGATCACCGAACCGCGCGACAGCACGCGGGGGATCACCATCAGCCCTTTGGCGCCGACCTTCTGCGCATGAGCGGCATGTGCGACGGCCGATGCCGTATTGATGGCGCCGGTGCCGACGATAACAGGCACGCCCGCCTTGGCCAGCCGCTCGACGCCTTCCATGCGTTGTGCATCGCTGAGAAGCGGCCAATCACCCATCGAGCCGCAATAGACGACCGCCGACATGCCCTCGGCGATCAATTGCTTGCCCTTGCGCACAAGCGCATCGAAATCGGGACTGCGATCGGCCTTGCACGGCGTCATCAAAGCGGGGATCACGCCGGAGAAAATGCTTGATACCATCTGTCTATCCTCTTGGGCTTGCGGATGGATCGGCAACCGGCCGCATCCGCCGCCGCGCCTCACCGTCTTTGCAGCATTAATATATCTTTGTATTTATTTTGTCGACAAGAAATATGCAGACTAGATCTGCACATCGAGGCGGTCTCCGCGCACCAGCAATTTCTGGATCTGGGTGACGATCTGTTCCGCGTGTTCGCGCGCCAGACGCTCGGCAAGCTCGACGTCGCGTGCCGCGACGGCGTCAATGATTTCGTGATGCTCCTCGACGAAGCGGCGCGGCAGGCGGTCATTGTAGGATTGATAGTAGAGGCGAAGGATGCGCCGGCCCTCGTTCAACAGACGCGAGAAAAGGCTGGTGAAATAGGGATTGCGGCCGGACTCGGCGATTGCGAGATGCAGCGCGGCGTTGGTGGAGATCATGGCGAGCGCATCCTGGGCCTCGACGGCGGCGGCGAAATCCGCCTGAAGCGCGCGCACGGCTTCCAGATCCTCTGGCCGATGATATTTCGCCGCAAGCTGCGTCGTCACTCGATACATGAGCACGAGCGCATCGAAATAGTTATGCATGTTGAGGAAATCGATCTGCGACACCATGGTCGAGCGGTTGGGCAGCGTATCGATCAGCCCCTCGCCCGCAAGCCGCACCAGCGCTTCGCGGATCGGCGTGCGCGACATGCCGAAACGTTCGGAAAGCTGCACCTCGTCGATGGGGCTGCCGGGCGGCAGCTCTAGGTCCAGAATCTCGTCCCGCAGGATATCATAGACCACCTTCACGCCGGAGCCGCGCTTGCGCTCGTTTCGGAGGCTCGTTTCATTATCCATGGCTGGCTGACCTCTTCTTTCTGCGTGAGAAATAAAGGGGCATGCCAGGTAAATCAACGGACCTTCCGGGCCGTACCGCCCGAAGATGAAAGAGATACAGCTAATGGCTAGCCTTAGGCGCGAAGCCGTCTGCGAGCGATGGCGGCGTGGCAGCCCTTCTCGTTTTCGAGGAAAACGGGAGCCTGCGGCTTCAGGAAACCGAGATTATGCGAACCGCCGTAGCCAATCCGCTCAAGTTCGTTGTGGAGCACGGCGCCCAGGCATCCAAATATCGAACCGAGCAATAGCTTGAGATCATGGTTAATGCTTCACTTAATTGAAGCTATATCAAGCTTTGCTTCCGCCATTCAGGCATGCTTGGCTGCGGCTCTCATCGTAGCGCGCATGGATATTTCGCTGGCAGCGCCGCCATATGTATCGCGACGCTGACTCGCCGCCAAGCCATCCATTGTCGTTATCTCCAGTTTTTCGATATTGCTCCCGCGTAACGACGGCGCCTGGCATAAAAGTGGCCTGATCCTGTGCGTGCGTCTCGCATGACTTCATGCTGGCTTGACTTCGGACCCTGGACGCCGCTGTAGCTAAAGAAGCCGCCAGCGCCCTGCCCGCCGATCAGGCGATGGTCTGCGCGTTGGCCGATGCGGCTCCGAGAGACGGCGCCCCTGAAGTCGGTGGAGTTGCCCGAGGATGCACCTCGGATGAGGAGAGGATGGAGTGGCGAAGGAGCCTTCCGTAAGCGATCGAGCGTACGTGGCCAGCCGACGACATCGCCCCATTCCTCTCGTAGGCCGGTCGCCATATAAAGAGGGAGCGAAAGACAAGGACCAACCCCTCTCAAGCGGAGCTCGGTTCTCATGGATTACTGATTTAGGAGAGAGGTGCGCCGCGTACCCGGTACTTTTCGCGGCTCGACGCAAGCTATCCTCCCAGTCATAAAAATCCCGTTAACCAAACTTGCTGTGGGAGACGCCACCTCATATATGGTCGACAGCTTGGCATGAGGCGAGAAGACGCAGGCGGATTTCTTTGCCGTCTCGTCAAAATCACTTCACAATCAATCCGTAATGGATTTGCACGCAGAGGAACGATTTCATGGAAGAACCCTGGACGACCGATCGCGAGCCGATCATTGCGACCGAGCTCGATGTCAAAAAGGCGGCCGCGATCAATGCGCTCCTGCTTCGCCCTATCGACATTCTGCCCATCAAAGCCGGCGACCCAATCCGTCCTTTCGCCCTCGGCCTTTGGAATGAAATCCGCCCCCTGCTGAAGCCCGACGTGCCGGTCATGTCACTTCGCCGCGCCACCAGCGCATTTCTTCATTCCAAGCGATATTACCAGGCCTGCGCGCAGCCGGGCTCGATGCGACACGATCTCGCCGGCAACCCCGTCGAACCGCTATCGGACGAAGACAGGCTTGCGGCACAGCAGCGCCTGATCACGCTTCGCCAGACGCAGACCAAGACAAGCCCTCATCATGAGGAACCAAGCCCGCCACCGCCGGCATTGAGCAAGGCCGAACTAATTCGGGCATCCCTTCTCGGCCGCAGCAAGCGCTCGGATCTCGCGCGCTGATGCCCCGGGCGGGGCCACCGCATCCTCGACGGCCTCCCGTTACTTCCTCGTAAATTTACCACGGCACCGCTCGCTTCTAATGCCATCCACCTGGATGCCGCTGAGCGCCGGAACTTGTCCATCGACCGGCGTAGTCCGCGGACTACGGATCCTTAGAGTGCAGCGCTCCCTTCTTCTCATCCCCACCTGCCATCGCGGCATCATAGAGTGAATGGCGGAAGTAGTCCGCGGACTACTTCCGCAGAAGGCTGCTCGGCGCCCGCCTCCGAACACGTCGTCAACGGTGCGCGCAGCAAGAGTATCGATGGGGAAAATATGGCCGCTCAAACTGAAAGACGTTCTGCGAATGCGCAAAAAGCAGCCAAAAACTGCCTTTTGTTTAAGCATTTGTAAAACGGCCACGAATCGGAGCATATTATAACTGCGTAGTTCAGCGGCATTCCGTCACAATTGCGCAGTTAATTGGGAAAACAACCATGCAGCCGAGTCTCGTGCTCCAAGACGATCAAGAGCATCTACCAACGCTTCTGGCAACAGATGCGCAAGAGCTGTCTTACCAGCTCCAGCAACATCAGGCAAAGCTCTTTCCGCCTCAGTCACAGAAAACTATGCGGATGTTTTCGCCGGCCGAAGCCGCCGCATTTATCGGCATCGGGGAAGGTTACCTCCGCCAGATCGCAGCCGAAGGCCATGGGCCAGATCCGCTTGCCAATGGGCGGCGGCTCTATACGGCCGAAGACATGGATCGGATCCGCAGGGTTCTCGACGAACGAAACGGGACGCCGAAATATGTGCCCTGGCGCCGAGGCGCCGAAAAGCTGCAGATTATCTCGGTGATGAATTTCAAGGGCGGTTCCGGCAAGACGACCACCGCAGCCCATCTCGCGCAATATCTGGCGTTGAGGGGCTACCGCGTACTTGCCATCGATCTCGACCCGCAAGCGTCCCTATCCGCATTGTTCGGGCACCAGCCCGAGATCGACGTCGGTGAAAACGAAACCCTCTATGGCGCGATCCGTTATGAAGGCCCTCGCCCGATTACCGATATCGTTCGCTCGACCTATACGCCAAATCTGCATCTGATCCCCGGAAATCTCGAGCTCATGGAATTCGAGCACGAGACGCCGCGCGCGATGGCGGCCGGCAGGGCCGAGACGATGTTCTTTGCCCGCATCGGCGAAGTCCTGACCGAGATCGAAAGTTTCTACGATGTGGTCGTCATCGATTGCCCGCCGCAACTCGGCTTTCTGACGATGTCGGCGCTCTGCGCCGCGACATCGATCCTCATTACGGTTCATCCGCAGATGCTCGACGTGATGTCCATGTCGCAGTTTCTGACGATGACCAGCGAACTCATGTCCGTTGTCGAGAGAGCAGGGGGACGCACCAGTTATGACTGGATGCGTTACCTCGTCACGCGCTTCGAGCCAAACGACGGACCGCAGAGCCAGATGACCGGTTTCATGAAGGCGATCTTCGGCAACCGCATGCTCCACAACGCGATGGTCAAGTCGACGGCCGTTGCCGATGCCGGCGTCACCAAGCAGACCCTCTATGAAGTCGAGCGTGCCCAGTTCACCAGGGGCACCTATGACCGCGCTCTGGATTCGCTCAATCTTGTCAACAGCGAGATCGAGACGCATATCCGCCTAACCTGGGGAAGGAAATAGATAGATGGCGCGCAAAAACCTTCTTGAAATCTCAGCGCCGAATACAAGCCGCCCGGAGACACCGGTCGCGAAGGATAATCGCCCGATCGCCGGCTTCCTGCCGCAGGCAAGAGGCTCCGCTCCGGTGGGCGGCATCACCAGGACGCTCGGAAATATCACCGAGAAGATGGAACGAGCCAGCGACCTCGAGCGGCAGCTGGCGGAAGGTCAGACGGTCGTCGATATCGATCCCGAGCTTGTCGACGGATCGTTCGTTACCGATCGCCTCGAAATAGATCCGATCGAGCTTGCTCAGCTTGTCGAGCAGATACGCGAACACGGCCAGCAAGTGCCGATCCTCGTGCGTCCGCACCCGGAATCCCGCGGGCGTTTTCAGGTCGCCTACGGCCATCGTCGACTGGCGGCGACGAAAGAGCTCGGCATCAAGGTGCGCGCCGTCGTGCGTCAGCTCACCGACGATCAGCTGGTGGTCAGCCAAGGCCAGGAGAATAGTGCCCGCACGAACCTATCCTATATCGAGCGCGCGCTGTTCGCCTTGCGCCTCGAGCAGCGCGGCTTCGGTCGTGATGTCATCATGGCCGCACTCGGCGTAGACAAGGCGGCTCTTTCGAAGATGCTCATCGTTACCAGACAGGTGCCTCTCGCTCTCATCAGCGCGATCGGCCCTGCCCCCGACATCGGCCGCAGGCGCTGGCTGGAGCTGGGAGAACGTCTCGAGAGCGTCGCCTCGGAACCGATCGTCACGGAGTTGTCCGCGGACAACTATCGCCTGCTGTCCAGTGACGAGCGTTTCCAGCAGGCAATGGTTCTTGCAATCGGCAAGCCCACATCCACCAAGGCGGCGGTTACGCCATCATCGATCGCCGGTGTTCCGGTGACGTTTAAGCGAACGCCGGCGCGCGCAACCTTTGTTTTCGACAGCAAGGTCGCGCCCGGTTTCGATCAGTTCGTACAGGAGAGACTGCAATCTCTCTTCAACGAGTTTCAGGAAGGAAAGGATACGTAACCCGCAAAAGAAAAAGGCCCCCAAACGACGCCGTCGTGGAAGCCCTTCTCTGATCTTAAGCAAATCGAGAATCGCATTTCCCCGAATCACAGTCAAGAGTCTTTGGCATCGTTTTGGTGAGCAGATTTCTTTTGCCACAACGTAGGTGAAAGAAAATGGAAGCCGAACATGTGACGACGCCTTTTGGGCGGCGGCCGATGACGCTTGCCATGTTGATAGCTCAAAGAAGAGCCGATCATGGGAAGTCCATCAGGTCCGTCGACAAATGGAAGATTTATCGTGCGCTCTGCGAAGCCAAGCCTATGTTGGGCGTAACGGATCGAGCGCTGGCCGTACTGAATGCGCTCTTGAGCTTCTATCCGAAGAATGAACTCTCGGATGATGCCAACCTGATCGTATTTCCCTCGAACGCACAATTATCGCTGCGCGCCCATGGCATGGCGGAACAGACAATCCGCCGCCACCTCGCCGTGCTGATCGCCGCCGGGCTGCTTATCCGCAGGGATAGCCCCAACGGCAAGCGCTATGCTCGTCGGAGCAGGGCAGGGGCCCTCAATGAAGCCTATGGCTTCTCCCTGGCGCCTCTTTTATCCCGCGCCGACGAAATCGAGCATCTCGCGGCCGAGGTCGTTGCCGAACGATTGCGGATGCAGGGCCTGCGGGAACGCATCAGCCTCCACCGGCGTGATATCGCCAAACTCATCGAAACCGCCATTGCCGAGAATATTGAGGGTCCCTGGGAAGCCGTTCATTCGGGCTTTCGCGCGCTCATCGATGACCTTCCGCGTTCGCCCAATATGGTGCAGCTGGAAACGCTGCTGGAGACGCTCGGCCGCCTGCGCGATGAAATCGTCAACCGATTGGAAATGCATGCAGAAACTACGAAACTAAGCGCCAATCCCTATCAAAATGAGCGGCACATACAGAATTCAGACTCCGAATCCCAAATTGAATCTGAAGCCGTGTCCACCGAAAACGCCTGCCCAGGAAGCTCCGCTCCGCGGACAACTCCAGTTCTCGTCAACACTCCCCCAGCTTCTGAAGCTCGAGCACCGGTGTCTTCTACGCCTGACAACAGCCACCCGGAGACCAGCACGGGAAGAGAGTTGAAGTCCTTCCCGCTCGACCTCATTTTACGAGCATGCCCGGAAATTACCGGCTACGGCCCGATAGGACAGATCAAGAGCTGGCGCGATCTGCTCGCTGCTTCGCTCATCGTCAAATCGATGCTCGATATTAGTCCGGGAGCTTACGGGGAGGCCTGTGCCGCCATGGGCGCGGAAAATGCCGCAACCGTTATCGCCTGCATCCTTCAACGTAGCTCCCACATCAATTCCGCCGGCGCCTATCTTCGCGATCTGACGCGACGCACGGAGAAAGGAGAGTTTGCCATCGGTCCCATGCTCATGAGCCTTCTGCGGGCGAATATGGCCCCAGCCATGCGGAAGATCGCTTAGCATGTCCCGTAAACGGCACTGAGGCTCTGATGTTCGGTTTCAGTTGGCACCACGACGAATTAGCTCTGGCGTCGCGTGTAGTTCAGAATATCTCGACGCCTCCGCAGCGAGCGATAATTTACTCTGTATCGGATCACTCAGGTGGAGGACATCGCAGCCATGAGTATGGAGCCGGAAAGGGTGGACATTTGCCGGCAAAAAGGGCATAAAAACACGGAAATCTGCTGGCAGTAAGGGTATCTCCTTTCGCGAATTCGATCGTTTCGACTGAATTTCATCACTTGCTAGCAGATTGATTTCATTGAAGTAAATCTGCCGTCGGAAGCTATGTCGGCCTTTCGTACCGCTACGGCCTTCTCACCTGTAGCGACGGAATAGGCTGTTCGTCAGCATGCCCAATCGTTTCAGAACAGGACGGAGCAGCCCCATGCCCGTGGCCTCCGATCCCGTACCAGATTTCCGCACTTGCTGTTACGCTGACGTCATTGCTGATCGCAAATAGGTATCGGCCGCGGCGGAGGTGCCGGATGATCGTTCTTGTATTGGGTGATGATCGGCTCCAGGGTTTCCTTCGGCCAAAACTTCGGAGCGCCGATCTCCTTCAGGCAGGACTGGCTCCAATACAATCCGGACTGCGCGGGAGAGCGCCCGGCTGCAACGGCCTTGGCGACCGCCTTGATGTCCGAGGATTCCGGATAGATGTAGAGGGTCGTCGGATTGTCCTTCACCATGGAGATGATCTGATTGGCATCCGATGCCGACCAGCTCGTGCAGCCGTCGCTGCGGCCGCCGGCATATTCCACCAGCTTTCCGAGCGGAACGTATCCGTCGCGATTGGCATAAGGGCTCTGCGGATCCTTCTTCATGCAGATGCCGGCGACCTTTGCAGCCGCATGGCCGCCGATCGCCCGGGCGCGTGCATTGGCGGCTTCGCCAACGCCGTCGAACTGCACGAAGGTGCGAAGGAAAGCGGCATCCTTGGTCTGGGAAACCCGATAGTAACCCTTGAAGGTCGTTTTCGTTTCTTCCGTCACATAGGAGCCACCGGCCGTCAGGTTCGAATCCATCGCATTGCCGAAGTTCTTGGCACACATCCGGCCGTTGCCGAAGTCGACGACGCCCTTGAGATCGCGGCCGCTGCCGTGGCCCGATGAAACCACACGGAACGTCTGTGTCGCCTCGCAGACGATGTAGAAACGGCCCGCGGACTTGCCGTCAGCCGGAACGTTCGGGCGGGTTGCATCCATCGCGAAATAGCAGGGGTTCCTGATCGTGCCTTCGCTTATCTTCTGCATGTAGAGCGCACGTGCCCTTTGCAAAATCGGTCGGGCAATCTGACCGTCGCCTTCGCCGACATAGGCATTCAGCCACACCGGAAGATCTGACTGACGCTCAGCAGCAAGAGATTGCGATGTCGAAGGGATGATGATGGTAAGAGAGCAAAGGCTGAGCATCTGGGCGACGCTTCGAAGGGCATATCTCAACCGCACGAAATTAAATCTCCTGTCAAATATTCCGGATCTTTATGCGACGCTGCCGGCAACGGCGATTTTGGCAGTCCGCCTGCCCACACAAGCCCGGCTGCCATGTACTCGGATCCAGAAATCATAATTGTGCGCTGCTTTGCTGAACGACGAGCTAACGGAGATGGAAAATCACGGCCGTCGCAGAAAGATTATTCGCCCGCCCTTCATTTCCTCGTCCGCTCCGCGTCAGCATTCTTCACCGATCGCGGCGCAAATATGGCCGAGTTGTATCGGACGGAGTGCATTGAAAATTCCAGGACTGGGATCGGGCAATTCTCCGAAATCGAGCGGATAATAGCTGATGCTGGGCGTAGACTTTAGCCTGTCACCCAAGGGTCAATATCCGCCGATGGTCAATCGACAAATTCAACGACCACGCCCGGCTTCACCATCCTTGCCAGCTCTTCCACATCCCAGTTTGTCAGGCGGACGCATCCATGGGAGCCGACTTTGCCGATGAGGTCTGGCTGCGGCGTTCCGTGGATGCCGTAAGTGGGTTCTGTCAAATCGATCCAGACTGTGCCGACGGGATTGTTCGGCCCGCTTGGCAGCTTCAGGATCCTCTTGTTGTGACCTTGCTGAAAGTTGATCTTCGGATTGTAGGTGTATGGCGGCAGTCGAGCGACACCCTTGACCTTGTGTATGCCGGAAGGGGAGGGCGATTCCTCGCTGCCGATAGTGGCAGGATAAACCGCCAATAACGACCCATCTTCCGCAAAAGCGAACACCTGGCTCAACTTCCTGTGAATCTCGATCCGCTTCACCACGCCGGTCTTTACCTCGCCAGGCATCGCAACCATGATTGTTTCTCCGGGGACGAAAGACGCTGCCGGATTGAGCGCTTTCAGGAGAGCGATGTTCATATGGAAACGTTCGGCTAATTTTTCGCCGATGCTCGTATAGCCGAGACGATCCATCTTGGCTTGCTCGGCATAGTCTTTGGGAATGCTCTTCACCAGATCCTTCCCGTCGTCCGCTGTTATGGCATACGCCTGAATGGCGGGAGCCTGATCCTCAAGCCGCCCGAGCACCGCTGGATCGAGCTTTCCATCGACGGGAAGCCGTTGCAAAGCTTCAAATCCCGCGATTGCTTTGCTGAGGTTCTCTCCGGCGTAACCATCGATAGCCCCAGGAGAAGAGCCGGCTCGATCCAGCAGGACCTGGAGTTTGACGATCGCCGCATCAGGTTTCTTCGGCTTCTCGACCGGCACTTCCGTTTGTATGGACGCCACCGCAGCGCCATTGACATCCTGAGCGGCTATGGGAGCGGCGACAGCCGGGCCTGAGAATATCAAAGCGATAGAGATCGCAAGACAGCGCAGCGTATTGATCATGACTTGAAAATCATCATCCGCGCAAGTTGTTCCGTCGGCTTAAAGATGGATCTGAAAAGCTGATTTCGACGAGGGGCGCGTCGAGGTCATGCCGCCGGTTTTCGCGAGCTGCTTTCCGCTCGTCCGGCGATGGAGTTCCGTGACTGGGAAACATCTCCATCTGTTTACTGCTGAACATCCATTGCAAAATCAGAAATAGAGCCTATATTGGCTTCATCGACCATTGCTTGTGACGTCGCTCGAGAGCCTTCGCGTTCTTCCTCGGATTCCCTCTCAAATAATCGATCTAATCCCGCAAGGTATCGCGGGAGCAACAACGATTGCTTCGAAAGGAAATCGTTATGAATACTGGTACAGTTAAGTGGTTTAATGCCACGAAGGGCTTCGGCTTCATTCAACCCGACAATGGCAGCACGGACGTCTTCGTTCATGTGTCGGCCGTTGAGCGCGCTGGTATGCGCTCGCTCAGTGACGGTCAGAAAATCCGTTACGATATTGTGCAGGATCGCAAGTCCGGCAAGAGTTCGGCCGATAATCTTCAGGCTGCTTGAATTTGTCATTCGCTAGCGCTGACCACGGATGTACTGGCAGCGAAGGTAAATGGTGCTGAGAGGTCGGGGTAATGCCCGGCCTTTTATTTTGCCCAAAGGAGAACGATATGCAAAGGTGGCATTATCGGATCGGCGACACAATCCTATTGAAGACTGGCGTTCTCGGAAGTTCCGGTCCTTCGGGACGCGGTCGAATTCTCTCATGTCTGCCCGAGGCCCAGGGCACTGCACAATATCGTGTTCAGTTCGAAGCCGAGACTTTCGAACGCCGCATACTCCAGGTTGACATTGACGTTGCGGCATCGGCGTCACCGACACAGGAAACGCGTTCCATGCCAGAGGGGAAGCTCTCCAGCTGGGTCAATTCGAGCGCAATCTGCATCAGAAAACGCTAACCGAAGGAGCAATCTTGCTAGTAGATGTAAGAGACAACAACGTCGACCAGGCACTTCGTGTCTTAAAGAAGAAAATGCAGCGGGAAGGCCTATTTCGAGAAATGAAGGCTCGCAGCGCTTATGAGAAACCCTCTGAGAAACGCGCGAGAGAGAAAGCCGATGCCATCCGCCGGAGCCGCAAGCTGGCCCGCAAACAGGCACAGCGAGAGGGCCTTCTTCCTGCGTCCAAAAAGAAGACAATTGGAAGTGCGCGCTGAGCGTCCCGCTCTTGGTAACTCCCTGCGCACGCAGTGGACCCTTCACTCGGGAGATAAACCATGACTGCCACAAAAGACCAGTTTTTCAAATCGGGTAAGACCACGGCCGAAACGAAGTTGGCGCAGACCGATGCCAACGCGCGGAACATCCTGGACGCTGAAGCTGCCGTCAGGGACAAGAAGACGGAGAGACTTCGTGCGCTTCGTCTAGCCCAGACTGTGGTGGAGGCGCCGGAAAAGACCGGTCGCCCCAGATCGAGTTCTGCAAGAGGCCGCAAGGCGTAGGAGCCATGAGCGCTGCCTTTGACGACCACTATGAGGATCGCAAGCGGCAAAGCGTCGACGGAGTTCCGAAAGTGAGATCCGCGCTTTTGGGCTGGGCACCGACGGAGGCGGAATCGATCGAGACCCAGTCAAGATCGACCTCCTGTGCTAACGCTTCGAACAGATCATCGATGGCGCGCTTCGACTTGTTCGAAGCATCATATCAACGAGCTGTCATTGCATATCAAGGTATTCTGCGATCGCCGTCGCTGCCAAAGATCAGACTGGCAGCGCCGATCAGACCGGCATGTCGTCCAAGCTGTGCGGCAACAATCGGCACCTCGCGATAGGCCGGCATGGCGCGCTCGCGCACCATGGCCACCATCTGATCATGCAGAAGGTCGAAGCCATGCGAAATTCCTCCGCCCATGACGAGCACGTCAGGGGAATAGAGGTGGAGTAGGTTGGTGAAACCGATCCCCAGCCACCGCGCCTCGATATCAAGCAATTCCAGGGCCGCCGCGTCGCCTTTTCGCGAGGCCTCGACGACATGCCGCCCGCTGACGTCGTCGTTGTTCGACAGCGTCCGCAGCATCGAGCCGTCGGACGGGCGGGTGCGCGCGGTCGCCCGTCTGCCAAGTGCCGTTCCCGAGGCGACGGCTTCAAAGCAGCCGATTGCGCCACAAAAACAGCGCTCACCTTCATTGGTGATCGTCATATGGCCGATCTCCGCGGCCAGACCGCGTCTGCCATGCAGAATCCGGCCATCGGCAATCACGCCGCCGCCGATACCCGTCGATACGGTGACGAACACCATCGACCCTGCACCGCGACCGGCACCGTATCGCCATTCGCCGAGGGCAGCCGCGTTCGCATCGTTTTCGAGCCGTACCGGCAGCTGGAAGCGGCTGGAGAGAATGTCCGCCAGAGGAACCTCGTGCCATCCGACCAGGGTCGGCGCCGCAATGACGATACCGGCTTCCGGATCGAGCGGGCCAGGTGCGCCGATGCCGATCCCGACCGGGGAAAGATCAGGCGTTTGCGCCAGCACCGTGGCTGCCAGAAGCTCGATCTGCTGGATGACGGCCGCAGGCCCTCCGACCGCATGCGTCGACACCGCCGAAAACGACAGAAGGCATCCCTCGTCATCGACAAGTGCGGCCCGCAGCTCCGTTCCCCCGAGATCGAATGCAAGAGCGACCTTTTTCACGAAATACGGCTCTCCAATCCATGCAGCCAGGCGATCCGGTCGCCGAGGTTCTTGTCGCCGAATGCCAGCGATCCGAGAACGACCGTCTGCGCGCCGGCCGCGCGCAGAAGCGGCACGGTCTGCTCGCGAATGCCGCCATCGGCGGCGAGTATGATCTGATCCTCGCGGCCTGCCTTTTTGAGGAGCGAACGCGCCTCGATCAGCCGGTCGCATGCTTTTTCGGAAAGGCTTTGTCCCTTGACGCCGATCGAGGTGCCAAGCAGCGTCACGAATGCGACATGATCGATGAAAGGCTCGATCGCCGAAACGGGCGTTTCGAGCCGCAGCACCACGCCGGCTTCAGCCCCCAGCTTCTTGGCAAGCGCAATGGCGCGCAAGCCGGCAGCGCCGTTTTCGGCATGGACGCTGATCAGATCGGCGCCCGCCTCTATGAATTGGCGCGTCTGCTCCTCGACGATTTCTGCCTCGACCATGAGATGGACATGGATGGGCTTTGCCGTGGACTTGGCGATGCGCGCGACAAAATCCGGAAAGAACAGGAATCCCGGCGTAAAGCGGGCATCGGCGACGTCGATGTGATGCAGGTCGACATAGGGTTCTATGCGCTTGAGGTCGGTCTCCATATTGGCAAGATCGGCCGACCAGAGCGAGAATTCGCCCAGAAGCCGGTTGCGGGGAAGAGCTGCAATGGCAGCCCGGCCGGAAAGGGGTTTGGACGTCATGATGGAACGAGGCTCCGGATTGTTTTGGATGCAAGGAAATGCGCGATCGCGGCCTGGACTTCGGCAAAATGCCGCTGCTTGTCGCTTGCCTTGGGGGTGACTTCGACGAATTCTGCGCCCGGCATGATGCTGGCGAGTGTCTGCGCGCAGGCGAGCGGATGGATCGCGTCCTGCCGGTTGCCGATGACGAGTGTGGGGACGGCAAGGGCGGCGGCTGCGGCCTGCGATACATTAGGCCCGTCAGCGGCGATGTCGGCCAGCACCGATGCGAAAGCAATGGCGTCCGGCCGGTCGAAATAGCCGAGCAGGGAAGCGAAATTGTCGGGGGCGTTCACCTGAATGTCCCGGCCGATCTCGGAACCGGCAAATAGATCGCGGGCCTTCTCGATCGGATGCGATCGGATCAAGGCTGCTATCTCCCGGATCGGCGCCAGGTTGTCCGGTGCCGCTTCGAAAGTCCAGGCGGGGCGTACGAGAATGAGCGCGGTGACGCGGCTCGGATGATGATGGGCGAGATGCAGGGCAAGGGCAGCGCCCATCGAAATGCCTCCGACGACGGGACGTTCGAGCCCGCGTTCGGCGGCGGCAGCCATGATATCCTCGGCAAACATCTTGATGGAAAAGGGTCGCGCACTGCCGAGCGACGACATTCCATGTCCACGGCATTCAACCGTGATCCGCCGCGTTTCTCCTATCTCGGGGAAAGTCTGCGCAACTTGAGCCTCGTCGCCGCCCAAGCCATGCTGAAAGAGCACCGGTAATCCCTGTCCACTGTCGAAGACGGCGAGATTTGCATCGTCGCGCGCATGAAATGCCGTTGCGTCCACTAAATCAGCTCCTGCAGAAAGCGGGCAACCTCAGGGGCCTCCGTTGCCGATAGGCCATGGGTGACAAGCGCGCCATCGAAGCCGGTCGATCTCAGCCGGGCGATGAAATCGGGGAAATCGACGACACCCCGACCGGCGGTCGCAAACCGTCCGTCGGCATAACGATCTTTGGCGTGCGCCATTGCGATGTGCCCGGCCGCGGTCTCGACTGCCCGTTCGACAACAGCCTGCGCCTCGAATGGTGTTGCCTTTTCGAAAAGATTGGCCGGATCCAGGACGATGCGCAGTCGCGCCGACCCCATCTCGGCGATCAGCCGCTTGGCATCTATAGCCGAGGTGACGATGTTGGCCTGTTCAGGTTCGATACCGAGATCGACCCCATGCTTTTCCGCCAGCACCAAGGCCTTCGACATTTCCGTCGCCATGTCGGCCCAGGCAGAAGAGTCGGCATTGCCGGGATGATAGGCCCATTGGTCGTTGGCGTCTCGCGTGCCCGTGCAAAGCGTGACGAGCGGAATGGAGAGTGCCGCCGCGGTCTCGATCACCACGGCGAGCTGGCGCAGCCCCGTTTGCCGCACTGTCATATCGGGATGGGCCATATTGTAGGTTCCGGATAGTGCGACCAGAGACACTTCAGTCGCCTCCGCCGCTTTGCGGATCGCGGCCGTAACGGCGTCCGGTACCGAGTCGGGCATGGATGGCAACCCGCAGCAGGCGAGGTTGAATTGGGTGATGGCATAGCCGCTGTCGCGCACCGCCGACAGCACGCTCAACGGATCGGTTCCCGAAAAGGTTTTCGCAAAGATTCCGAGCTGCATCAAACCGCTCCCGACACGGATGCCAGCTCGACGCGCTGACCAGTCTCCACCGACCGAGCGATTGCGACCATTGCGCGGATGGAAGCGATGCCGTCCTCGACATCGGCGCCGCGCATGGGAGCGCCGTTTAGAACCGTGTCGGCCAGCCCTTCAAGCTGGCGGCGGAAGAAATGACCGTCGGCGCCGAGTGGCTTTCGGCTGGTTGCATCCTTCTCGTGGAAGATCTCGACCTCGCTTGCGCGGAAATACCAGGGATTGAAGGTCTTCGCGAGCACGGAGCCGTTCTCGCCATAGAGTTGGAAGCCTTCGTGCCAATCCATGCGGACAGCCACCGTCAGGTCGAGATGGCCGAGGGCACCATTGGCAAATTCGGTTTCCACAAACCAGCAATAGGCGCCGGCACGTTCCAATAAGCGGGCGCGAACCGCGACGATCTCACCGCAGAAGAAGCGGGCGGTGTCGACCAGATGCGAGCCATGCGCCAGCATGAAATATTGCTTTAGGTCGGCCTTGGGATTGCCTGATGGTTTGCGCGCAAGCTTGCTGGTGACCGGAAGCGGTTGCACGGCATCGGTATTGGTATAGCGGTGGGTGGAGTCGCAATACCACGCCTTCATCGCGAAGATCTGGCCTATATCGTCGCGCACGAAATCGCGCGCTGCTTCAAGCGCCGGATCGAAGCGCTTCATATGCCCGACCTGCAGGATCTTGCCGGAGCGCTTGACGGCATCGGCAAGCTGCTGTCCCTCCTCGACGGACACGCCGATCGGCTTTTCGCAGAGCACATGCTTGCCGGCCTCGAGCGCCTTGATCGACATGGGCACATGATAGGCGTCGGACGTCGCGACGATCACGGCCTCCAGTTCGGGGTCAGCCAGCATGGCGTCATAGTCGCTGAACATCTTATGCGGCTCGTAGGTCGCGCCCATGCGCGCCAGCAGATCGGGGGCGGCGTCGCAGATCGCGTAGAGATCGGCATTCCCCGCCTTCACGCAGGATTCCAGATGCGCGAACTGCGCGATCGGTCCGCATCCGAGCACCCCGACGCGAAGACGGCGATTTTCCTTCTTGATCATGGTCTGCTTCCTCATGCCCCGTAGGCGCGCATCCTCGCGCGGTTAGCCTTGAGCGCTGCGGCGGGATCGGCCGCCGCTGTCTCGGATTCCTCTTCCAGCACCAGCCAGCCGTTGAAGCGTGGGGCGGCGGAGACGAGGTCGATCACGGCTGGCATATCGAGAATGCCCCTGCCGAGCATCGCCCATCGGTCGCTCATGATTTCCCTCCCAGGAAAGACTGGCATCCTCCATACTTCCGCGCCAGAATTCGCACATGTTTCATAAAAATTTATCGCGCGTCAAGAAATAAGATGCTTTAACTCAACCGTGAGCCATGGTTCGGATTGCGTCGAGGCGCGGCGAGCCCATAAGGTGCGTCAGGAGCCGTGGCGGCTTGGCATTCCTTCGGGGGACATGCGAACTAGACGGGTCGCCGGCTCCATTTCAAGCCGATTGCCGCATGACCAATGTCCCATCCAGGGTGACCTTGTGTGTGATCGACTGAACCGGCTCATCCATGTCGCCCAGCAGCGTCAGCAACGCATTGACACTGTTTGCGGTCATCGCGGCGAAATCCTGTGCCATCGTCGTCAGCGGTGGGCAGGTGTAGCGGCTCAGGGGATGGTCGTCATGGGCAGCGACACGCAGATCGTCACCCTTTTTTCGCCCGACCTTCAGCCGGTGCCCGAAGGCGGCCGACATAACGCCGAAGGCGAGACGGTCATTGGCACACAGGATGGTTTTGCGTGGCAGAGCTTTTGCCTGGAGCAGGCTGTCCATCTGCTCGTATCCGATGCGCTCGAACTCCCATGTGTAGGCGGCGTCGGTCTCGATCACCAGCGGCTCCAAGCCCGCGGCTTCCATCGTGGCGATATAGCTTGCCAGCCTCTCCGGTGAGTTATGATTGACATGCGGAATATCGAAATAGGCCGGCGCTTCCCCGGATCGGCAGAGATATTCCACGATCGTCGCCACGCTCTGGTAGTTGTTGTTGCCGATGAACGGCGTATTCCCTTCGATATAACTATCGAAGTAAACGATGGGCAGGTTCTGCGCGAGTTTTTCAAAGGTACGCGGATCGGATTTCCGTCCCAGCGGCGCGACAAGCGCCCCGGCTACCTTCAATGACAACATTGTGTTGACCGCTTCGGCTTCCAGTTCCGGCAATCCATGCGACGAGAACACGATCGGCCAATAGCCCTCGTTGCGTAGCCGCAATTCCAGCCGATTGACCATCTCGGCATAAAAGGGATCGGTGAGGGCAGGAACCAGGATGCCGACATTGCGGGTCCTCTTCCGATTGAGGTTCCGCGCATAAAGATTCGGCTGGTAATCCGATGAGCGAAGTGCCGCCTCGATCAGCGCGCGCGTCGTCGGTTTCACACTGGTCGGATCATCAAAATACTTGGAAAGGGTCGGGCGAGAGACGCCGCAGGACTTCGCGAAGTCCTCCATTGTCCTATGCGTCATTTTTTCCATCAAGAGCCGGCCGCTTTTCCAATCATCTCGATCCAGCAGAGCGGTTCAGCTTTTCCATGGAATCTCTGAACCGCTCCATCTTTTTGTTATCGAGCAATTCCAGGAAAACCGCTGCGCACTTTTCCTGGAATTGCTCTTGTGATCGTTATGCGTCTCCAGGGAAAGACGCGCAACCGGAGACGCAAATTCCAGGCAATTTCTTTTCGCTTTCATGTCATGATAAAAAATGGCACGCGGAAATTTATTAATTACCGTGTCAAGCCAAACGAGGAAAGATCGCGCACATAGGGCACATCGGCTTTGACCGGTAGTCGACGCCGATATCACAATTCGCGTGCGATACTACTGAATGCTGAAGGGAAAGTATTTGGCGTTGATCATGTCATAGGTCCCGTCCGCCTTGATGGACTTCAGCGCCGCATTCAAGCGTGCAAGCCGCTCGCTATCATCCAACCGCACCGCGATCCCAGAACCGTCGCCGAAATATGTGACGTCAACCAGATCAGGTCCCCTGAACTCGCAGCAGCTTCCCGCCTTCGTGTTCGCAATCCAGTCGTAGATGGCGAGTTTATCTTCCAAAATAACGTCAACGCTTCCATCCGACAGCCCCTTGTACAATTCGGGTGAGGACCGAAAGACCGTCTTGCGCGTTTGCGGATAAAGGTGGTTGGCAAAGGATTCCTGGGCTGTTGACGAGGTTACACCAAGGTTCTTGCCGCCAAGGGCGGCGGGGCTCACGTCTTTGATCGGCGAATCTTTTCGCACGATGAATACCGTCGGGCTGTTGTAGTATCTTTCGGTGAAGGCAACCTTCTGGCGCCGCTCGGCGCTCATCGACATCGATGAGATAATGGCGTCGTATTTCCCGGCGATGAGATCGGGGATCATATCATCCCACTTCTCGATGATGAATTGGCATTCGAACTTACCAATCTCGCAGACGGTGTTGGCAATATCGATGTCAAAGCCTTGAAGCTTATTATTGGCATCGAGGTAGTTAAAAGGTGGAAACGCGCCTTCGACGGCAATTCGCATCGGCGTGCGCTCTTGTGCAGCCACTTGAAAAGGCAGTGTTGCGGTCAGGACGAGACCTACGCCGCCCGCCAATAACGTTCTACGCAATATAGTCTTAACCGATAGGCGCGACATAGTAGAAGGTCCTCAATAAGTGGTTGATCGCGCACATAATACGCAGTTGTTTTTAATTCTACGTGAACGGTTCTTTGTTAGACCTGATCTAGCCGTGGTTTTGATTTGATGATGACGCCCTAGTCTAGTGCGTGTTCGGGGATCTGCGCTTGCACATTATCCGTTCCTCCAACCCGAAGTCGTTTCAACAGTCCTGGATAACTTCCGGGAGGATTCTGTTTCTGATCGCCGCCAGCGGCCTGGGAGCGATAGGGCTTGTCGTGCTTTCGGCGCTGTGGGCGGGAACCGAAAGTGACGCCGCTGCTCTTGATAGACAGCGGGTGCTCGTCAATGCGCGCCTGCGAGAGCAGGTCGATCAGGTTGCACGTGTCATCGGACAGGTCGGTAATGGTTACATTGCCGCAAATCGCGCCTATCCGGCCTCCGGCACATCCACGGCTTCCCCTGCCTTCAATACTGTTTTGACGACGGCAGCCGGGAGTGCGGTCAGCCAGACTGCAACATCCGTCTTTGGCTATGACCGGGCTTTCGTCGTGGACGAACATGGCGAACTGGTCATGATGGCGAATGGTGAAACGGAAAAGCGCTATCAGTGGATGAAGCCTCTTCTTTTGCCTCTTCTTCGCGAGGCTGGCGTCGCCGCACACCAAGACGCAGCAGTCACCGCACATCTGCCCGGGCTGCCGGGCAATCCTGCCGGAAGCTCGGTGCTAGTTCATCGCGGATTGGCCAGCTTGCTGCGCCTGGAAGGTCGACCGACGATCGTCGGCATCGCGGCCGTCAAGGAGCCGCATGAGAGACAGGGGCAGTCATTGTGGCAATTCCTTATCGTCGTGCGGTTCCTCGATGGAGCTGCGCTGGACGAATTGAGCCGCGAACAAGGGTTGAATGGCGCGCGCTTCGCCCGCACCGCCGATGCGGAGGGTGACGAAGTTGCATTTCAGATCGACGATACCACAAACGGCGAACCGATCGGCTTTATCGTATGGCGACCCGACCTTCCGGGATCAAGGGTAATCGGCAGGCTGATGCCGGCGCTTTCGATTGCCGCCTTGATGATGGCGCTTCTCTTCGCGATCCTGCTTCTCCGCCTGCGAAGCAGTCTCGGTGAATTGAAGAAAAGCGAGTTCCATGCCAGACAACTTGCTCTCCACGATGTGCTTACAGATCTGCCTAATCGTGCAATGTTTGCGATCAGGTTCGATGAGTGCCTGGCCGAACTGGAAAACTCTTCCGAGCGATCGGCAATAGCACTTCTTGACCTCGACCGGTTCAAAACCGTGAACGACACGTTCGGTCATGCCGCCGGCGACGAACTCATCAGGATGGCGGCGGGGCGGATCCGTTCGCTCCTTCGTTCACGCGATACTCTCGCCCGGCTCGGGGGGGATGAATTTGCCTTGCTTCTGCGTGACGTCAAAGACCACGATCAAACGCTGCCGGGAATTTGCGAAGCGATTGTTGCCGAGCTCAGCAAGCCTTTCCCCCTCATGAAGGGCGAGGCCGTTGCCAGGGTTGGTTGCTCGATCGGCGTGGCAATCGTGCCCGATGCCGGGCGCAATGCGGATGATATCATGCGTTATGCCGATGCCGCGCTGTATGAGGCAAAGATAAGCGGCAGGGGGCGGTGGCTCGTTTATTCGCCCTCCATGGACGGAGGCAGGAATGCGCGCGACATTCTGAAGAACGAATTACGTGAGGTCTTGGCTAAAGTCGGCGTCTTATCCGGGGGTAGTGAAGCGCGCGAGCTATCCGCCGACCGAGCCGACTTCGGGTCGCTGGAAGTCTATTACCAACCGGTGTATCGGGCGGGCAAGGGATATTCCGTGTCGGGTGCCGAGGCCCTCGTGCGCTGGAACCACAGCGAGCGTGGGCTGTTGACGCCTGCGAGCTTCATCCCGGCAGCCGAGGAAGGCGGCCTTATCGACGCACTTGGATTCTGGGTCTTGCGCGAAGCCTGCAAAGCCGCCTGCAACTGGCCCGAAAACACATTTGTTGCCGTCAACGTGTCTCCTTCTCAGCTAAGGCGACCCAATTTTGTCGAGGAAGTAAGTACCGTTCTTCAGGAGACCGGGCTACCGCCATCCCGACTTGAGCTCGAGCTTACCGAAACCTCGCTCATCGAGGATTATGCGGACATCTATGCGGTGCTGAAATCTCTGCGCGGCCAAGGCGTTCAAATTTCCCTCGATGATTTCGGAACCGGCTATTCCTGCCTCAGCCATTTGACGCGCTTTGACATCGATCGGATCAAGATTGATCGCTCGTTCGTCTCGCTCCTCGGCACAAAAGCCAATGGAGCAGCCATCGTCGGCGCAATCATCTCGCTGAGCAACAGTCTCGGTATTTCGACAACGGCGGAAGGGGTCGAGACGGAATATCAGCGCGACTTTCTGGCGGCCCTGGGCTGTACGGACCTCCAAGGCTATCTGTTCTCCAAGCCGATTCCTCTTCACGAACTCGATTGTTTCGAGAAGCCTCAGAGCAATGAAAAATTACTCGCGACCAGCTGAGAGATGATCCGCTTTTCCTGTCGTTCCTAGCTTGGCTTGTAGCCGTGACGCGAAAAGAAGCGGTCAAGCTCCCGTTGCTGCGGAATCTGTCCGGTATAGATCGCGATATATTCCGGAATTCGCTTCATGCGCAGGGCGATGTCTTCCCTGGATTGCATCGAGATATAGCCGATCTGAACGAGATAGGTCGTCCGCGCACGAACGTCGGCGGAAACGGCGTCACAGCCGAAGCGGGTGAACATTCGCGACAGCGCTTCCATGCGTTTCTGGTCGGCGCGGCGAACTTCCTCGAGAATGTCCGTGGACTGCAAGGCCCAGCTGCGCACGGCAAACTCGAACTGAGAATCGAACAAGTCCTTGTTGAGCCAGCAGTCGAAGACGTTGAACATCGCCTCTACGAGCGACTCCGCATATGCCTCGGACTGCCTGACCAAATTCCCGGTATTCTTGTCCCGCCACTTGCTGACCAAGGCGCCCAGAAGCTCTTCGCGATCCTTGAAAAACCAATAGAAGCTGGTGCGCGAGAGCTTGAGCTTCTTCGCCAGCGGCTGGATCTTTACCGAATCCACTCCGGAATCGATCAGCGAGGAGTAGGCCGCCTCCAGCCAACCTTCCTGAGACCCCCGCCATCCGTTGTCGTTTACACTCTGGTCCATGATCTATTTCCTACCAAACTCCGGCAGTCTCAACAAGGAAAATGTACATTAGTGTCTAAATGGAAGACGCTTATGTTTTCCTGATTGACACAAGTGTACATTTCCATTTAGCCTCGACGATGTTTCCAATCTGGAGCACGGCGCATGTCGAACGATCCCCTTCTTCAGCCCTTTAAATTAAAGCACCTGACGCTGCGCAACCGCATCATCGTGACGTCTCACGAACCGGCGTACCCCGAAGATGGCATGCCGAAGGAACGCTATCGCGCCTATACGGTGGAACGAGCCAAGGGCGGTGTTGCGCTGACGATGACGGCCGGGTCGGCCGCCGTCTCGCGGGATAGTCCTCCGGTTTTCAACAACCTACTTGCCTATAAGGATGAGATCGTTCCTTGGGTCCGCGAGATGACCGACGCGGTTCACGAACACGGCTCCGCCATCATGATCCAGCTTACGCATCTCGGCCGCCGCACGCGCTGGGACAAGGGCGATTGGCTGCCCATCGTGTCGCCGTCCCACCACCGCGAAGCCTCGCACAGGGCGTTTCCGAAGAAGATCGAAGACTGGGATATCGAGCGCATCATCAAGGACTTTGCCGACGCTGCCGAACGCATGAAGGCCGGCGGTATGGACGGTATCGAACTGGAGGCCTACGGACATCTGATAGACCAGTTCGTCTCGCCGCTGACCAACGAACTCGATGGTCCCTATGGCGGCTCGCTTGAGAACCGCATGCGCTTCTGTCTCGACGTCTTCACGGCGATACGCAAGCGGGTAGGGGACGATTTTATTCTCGGCGTTCGATATACCGCAGACGAACGCCTTCCCGGCGGCACCGGCAAAGAGGAAGGCATCGAGATTTCGAAGCGGCTGCGCGACAGCGGCCTGATCGACTATCTCAACGTCATCCGCGGCCATATCGACACCGATCCGGGTCTCACCGACGTCATCCCCATCCAGGGCATGGCGAATTCCCCGCATCTCGATTTCGCCGGCGATATCCGTGCCGCGACGAACTTTCCGACGTTCCACGCAGCCAAGATCCCGGACGTGGCGACCGCCCGCCATGCGATCGCGGCGGGCAAGGTCGACATGGTCGGCATGACCCGCGCCCACATGACGGACCCGCATATCGTTCGCAAGATCATCGAAAAACGCGAAGACGACATCCGTCCCTGCGTCGGTGCCAATTACTGTCTCGATCGTATCTATCAGGGCGGCCTTGCCTTCTGTATTCACAACGCGGCGACCGGGCGCGAGCAGACGATGCCGCACATCGTCAAGAAGGCCGAAGTTCGCAAGAAGATCGTGATCGTAGGCGCGGGACCGGCGGGGCTTGAGGCGGCGCGCGTATCGGCCGAGCGCGGCCATGACGTCGTCGTGTTCGAAGCCGCGAACAATGCCGGCGGTCAGATCCGTCTGACGGCGCAGAGCGAGCGCCGCCGCGAGATGATCAGCATCATCGACTGGCGGATGAGCCAATGCGAGAAGCTCGGCGTCACTTTCCACTTCAACACCTGGGCGGAAGCCGAGGCTATTACCGCCGAAAAACCCGATGTCGTCATCATAGCCACCGGCGGTTTGCCGCACACCGACGTTCTTACCAAGGGCAACGAGCTCGTGGTTTCGTCCTGGGACATCATCTCGGGCGACGTGAAGCCGGGCACCAACGTACTCGTCTTCGATGACGCCGGCGATCATGCCGGCCTGCAGGCGGCCGAATTCCTCGCGAAAGCGGGTGCCAAGGTCGAGATCATGACGCCGGACCGGTCATTCGCGCCGGAGGTCATGGCGATGAACCTAGTTCCTTACATGCGTTCGCTGCAGCAATTGGACGTCACGTTCACGGTGACGTTCCGGCTTGAATCGGCGGAGAAGAGCGGCAACCAGATCATCGCGAGGGTCGGAAGCGACTACGGCGGCGTCGCCAAGGAGAGGGTCGTTGATCAGATCGTGGTCAATCATGGCACGATCTCGCTCGACGAACTGTATTTCGACCTCAAACCGCTCTCCCGGAACCTGGGCGAGACCTCATACGACCAGCTTCTCGCAGGCGAACCGCAGTCCGTTGTCCGTAACGAGGAAGGTCGGTTCCAGCTCTTCCGGATCGGCGATGCGGTCGCCGCGCGCAACACCCATGCCGCGATCTATGACGGCCTCAGGATCGCCAAGGATCTTTGACGTGTCGGCTGACCAAGTCGTCGGCCGATCCTCCACAAGAACGGGCCTACGATGGAAACCGCTCTGACGCTGCCCTAGATCTTAAGGGCTGTACGCAGCGAGAAAGCGGGGAGCCGATGCACGTAGATGGAAGATGTCATTGTGGGTTTGTTTCGTACAAGGCGGAAATCGACCCCGAGCAGGTGTCGATCTGCCACTGCACAGACTGCCAGCGGCTGACGGGCACGGCTTATAGGGTCACCGTGACTGCGCGGCGCAAGGCATTCGAGATCACGGGTGGAGAGCCGAAGCTCTACGTGAAATTTGGCGATAATGGCCGCCGCCGGCTGCAGTATTTTTGTCCGAATTGCGGGTCGCCGATCTATACAACCGGAGAGCTTGAAGATGCTGACGAGGTAGGTATTCGTCTGGGAACGATAAACCAGCGACACGAGCTCCGCCCCCGATCGCAGAGCTGGGGCTCGTCCCGGCTGCCCTGGGTCGACACCATAGGGAATCTTCCCGGACGGCCAGGTGATTAGCGCGCGCTGATCAGCGGTCGATGACCAGATCGCTCAGAGGTTTCGAACAGCAGGGCAGGAACATTCCGGCGTCGATTTCCCGCTGCCTGATGCCGCCATTGTGGTTCATTTCCACCGAACCCGAGACGAGCTTGGACTTGCAGGTTCCGCACATGCCGTTGGAGCAGGATGATGGGAGCCTGATGCTGCCTTTCTTCGCGGCTGCCAGCACGGTCTGATCGGCGGGGACTTCGAGCATTCGCTTCTGCTTCGAGAACTCGACCTGGTAGATCTTTCCGGCCGGCTGTGCCTCGACGTCGAGCCCGGTTTCGTCGATCACTGCTGCATCGAAGCTCTCTTCGATGTAGTTCGACGCCGGGATCCCAAGCGCTGCTGTGATCGAGCGGGCGGCCGCCATGAATGGCGCCGGACCGCAGCACATGACGACCCGCTCGGCGATGTCAGGAACGGCAAGCTTCAAGAACTCGGGCGAGATCCGTCCGGTCAATCCCGGCCAGGCGCGCTCGCCAACCACCGTTTCGGGCAGGAATTGCAGTCGCAGGCCTTTCATGCGGGCTGCAAGACAGGACAGTTCACTACGAAAGATGAGGTCGAGCGGCGTGCGGGCTGCATGAAGGAACACGATGTCCACCGGCTCGCAGCTATCGGCCAGGTCGCGGGTGATCGACATGACAGGAGTAATGCCCGAACCGCCCGAAAGCAGCAGGAGCTTCGTCCCCGTCACTTTCGGGCGGAGGAAGTGCCCGAGCGGCCCCTGACCCTTGACCCTCATGCCGGGAACCATGTTGTCGTGCAGCCAGTTCGAGACCTTGCCACCCGGCACGCGCTTGACTGTTACCGTGAACGTGTTGCCACGATGGGGCGACGACGAGATGCTGTAACAGCGAGCCTCGCCCTCCGAGCCCGTCTGGAAATCGAACAGGAAATACTGTCCGGCCTCAAAGCTGAACCGCTTGCCTTCCGGAGACGCGAACGTGAAGCTCTTCACGTCATGCGTCTCCTGATGCACGTCGAGGCAGACGAGCGTCTCGTCCCGCTCCGGATCCCAGGTCGCGGCCTCGCTGCTTGATATTTGCTGGAACTCAATACCCATGAGCGCGCATCCGATCGATGTACCAGGCCGCGAATTTGTCGAGGTTGGTTTCCGAGAACCGGGAATAGGGACCCGGCTGATAGGCCGGATCGAGTGCGCCGGCGTGCGAGCGGGCGACGAGATCCGCGTCCTGGTCGGTCGTTGCGATCCAGACGTCGGTCAGCTTGTCGAAATCATAGTCCTTGCCTTCGACGGCATCCTTGTGGACGAGCCACTTGGTTCTGACCAGCGTCTTGCCGGCCGAGAGCGGAATGACGATCGCGACGACGGCGTGGTCGCCCATGAAGTGGTTCCAGCTATTGTGGCCCCAAAGATGCGTATCGCCGAGATCCTTGCGGGTCATTTGGCCGAGGAGCTTCGATGACGCCGCCGTCGCATCATGTGTCTGGGATTCGCCGGCACCGGCGATGATCAGGCGCTGGGTGCGGAAGTTCGTCGCGCAGTCGGCAAGCTGCTCGACCGCTGACGACGGAAAACCGTCGGCTTCCCAGGCCCGCGTCCGCTCGTCATAGAGCCGGAAGTGTTCCTCCGCCTGTTCGCGATCCTCCGGGCTCAGCGTCTCCGGGTCGAAACCGAAGTCGAGATCGACGAAGGAAACGCAGAGTTCCGGATGGTTGGCGGAACAGTGATAGCACTCGCGATTGTTTTCTATCGTGAGCTTCCAGTTGCCGTCCTCGATGACATCGGTCTGATGCGCGACCTTGGCATTGCGGATGTCATAGGGTGCGAGGCGCTCGATCATGGTCTGCTCGAGGTTTGCAATATCCTCAGGCGGATTGTCGGAAAGGCAGACGTAGATGAGGCCGGCGATCGATTTGAAATTCACCGGTTTCAGGCTGTGACACTGCTTGTCGAGGTCCTTGCCCATATGGGGCGCGTAGGCCAGTTCGCCGGTCAGCTCATAGGTCCAGGTGTGGTAGGGACAGACCAGTTTCGAGACGATGGTCTTTCCGGCATCGAGCAGGCGCGACCCGCGATGGCGACAGACGTTGTGAAGCACGCGGAGCTCGCCGTCGTCATCACGAAGGAGGATCAGGCTGGTCTTGCCGATGTCGACGACCGTCGCATCGCCCGGCTCCGGAACGTCGCAGTCCAGGCCGACGCAGATCCAGTGCCTGTGGAAGAAGACATCGATATCGGCTTCGAAGACGTCCTCGCGCGTATAGAGGCCGGCCGGCAGGGAATAACCATCGGCGCGGGCTTCAAGAAGTGCGGAGATGTCAGATGGGAGCCTGTTTAGCATGATAACCTCTCATGGTTCGATGACTGCAGTTTGCTCTTGCATCTCCTAGGCTTCAACGGCATTAATTTTCAGCGATCCATAACTTTATGTAATGTGAAGAGGCCTAGTGAACTTTCGGCGTCGCATCCCATCCCTGACGGCACTGATGACGCTGGAAGCCGTCCTTAGGCATCGCAGCTTTACTGCGGCCGCGATTGAGCTTGGCGTCACGCAGGCAGCGGTCAGCCGCCAGATCGCGGCATTGGAAGAGGAGCTGGGATTGCCGATGTTCGTGCGTAAACACCGCACCATCGAACCGACCGCGGAATGCCTCACCCTGGGAACAACGCTTGCTCAGAGCTTCGCGAATATCGCCGACACGATCGACGCGGTCAGGTCCTCCCAGCAGGACGTCGTGACGATCGGTGCGACGGTCGCCTTCTCCTCGTTCTGGCTTCTTCCCCGCCTGGCGGAGTTCCGACGGGAGAATTCAGGCGTGCAGATCAGGGTCGTCTCGCAGGATGCCAGGATCGATCTCGACGCAAGCGGCATCGACATCGCCATTCGTTACGGGAGACCGCCGTTCGCCGATGCGAAGGTGGTTGCCTCCCAGGAGGACTTTGTCGTTCCTGTATGCTCGCCCGACTATCTCCGGCGGCGTGCGTCCGGCAATCTCAACGAAACCGACGAATTTATCGAGACAGACGTGCATGACAGATCATGGCTGTCCTGGCCGCAATGGGTCGGGGAGACGGGCCGTGCTTTGCGGATAAGGCCGCATCTTCGCTTCAACCATTATACCGAGGCGATCGCGGCCGCCCGCGCCGGGCAGGGGATCGCGCTGGGCTGGCGTCTTCTCGTCCAGACCTTTCTGGATGATGGTACGCTCGTTGCCTTGGACGTCGCCGAGATGCCCACTAAGGACCGGTATTATGTTCTGCTCCCGGCCAGAACACGCCGCAAGCCTGCGGCGGAGCATGCGGCGAATTGGCTGGCGAACGCGCTAACGCGTTGAAGACGCGGAAGATCAACGGGAGGCCAGCCAGGCCTTGATACCCGAGAGGCTGTGGAAATCATCGACTGCGCGTACGCTCACTGCGGGTAGCGCGGCGGCAGCCATTTCCGCCAGAGCACGGCCAGGCCCGAGTTCGAGGATCGCGGTCACGCCACGTTCGCCCAAGGCTTCAATCACGTCTGCCCAATCGATCCTCTCGGCCACCTGCCGTGCCAGACCCTTCCGAGCGCGGTGCGGATCGGCAACAAGAGTAGCGCCACTGGCGGTCATGAGACGCAGGTTCGGGCGGCTCATAGCCACCGAGGCAAGGGCATTGTCGAACGGTGCCACCGCACCGGCTAGCCGCGATGTATGGGAGGCGACATAGACTGCCATCGGGGCGGCACGCGCGGCACCTTCTTCCGGCGCAGCCACGCAGAGCGCATCGATCGATCGTCTATCGCCGCCAACGATGAACAGAAGATCCGGGTTCGTGATGGCAATTGCACAGCCGAAACGACTGGCAAGTTGCTCCACGGCCGCCTGTGGCAAGCCGCGTACATAGCCGAGTCCATCATCCGGCCCGCCCGCCGCGTCCATTGCCCGTGCCCGCTGATCGACCAGTTTCAAAGCATCCATGGGCGACCAGACGCCGGCCACCCCCCATGCCGCCATTTCGCCGACGCTGTAGCCGGCCACCATCGTTTCGCGTGGCGCGCCGGCGGGAAAAAGAACGCTGGCAATGGCAAGCGCCCGCGTCACGCACAGGATCTGGCCCTCGCGGTTGGCATGCAAGGCGGTCTCGGGCGCAGCCCGGCAGAAGTCCGTCGGGTGGCTCCCAAGCATGGCGGTCGCGGCCTCGAAAACGGGCTGTGCATCGGGCTCTGCTGCCAGCAGCCGAAACATCTCTCGATTCTGATGACCTTGGCCCGAACAGAGCAGCGCGAGGGTCACAATTCCATCACCTCTGTAAACAGCGCCATGGCAAGCAGATCGGCGCAACCGCCCGGGCTGAGATTGCGCGCGACGAATGCCTCGTGGATGGCTTTGGCATCCCATCGCCAGTTCGCCCGTCCGACCCCGCCATCCGCCAGGAAGGCGCGGGCCTTGTCGCGAGCGAAATTCAACCCTTCAAGGCCGGCACGATAAAGCAGATTGCTGTCGTCGACCACCGCGATCAGCGCCATACAGGCATGGACCCTCGCGGCCTCCTCGTCACCCATGGCCAGGCGTCGGCCTTCGGCAAGTGCTGGGCGGGCAATATCGTAGACGGATGGCATGCCGGCGGCCGCCTCGGCCCTGGCGCCTCCGACGCGGTAGCGCCGCGCCACGATGCCGCCGTGGCTATCATGCTCCGGCGCCGTGTCGATGATATCCCGTCCCCAACGCCATGCGATAAGGGTGCCGAGCGGCGCTTGCCAATCGCACGTCGCTGCCAGGCCGGCCGCCGCCGCAAGCAGCCCCATGCCGAAGATGGCGCCGCGATGGGTGTTCACCCCGCCGGTCGCATCCCGCATTGCCTTTTCCGCCTCCACGCCGATCTGGCGCAGGCGATCCATGCCCGCGTCCATGGCGCCCGCCTCGGCAAGCGCGATGAAGAACGGCTCCAGCGTCCGGGCGCTGAGACGCAGGAGATCGGCGTCCATGTCGGCATGAGCGCCGTTGTCGATGTGGCTGACCAAGCCGGGCTTGGGCCAGGTTTCCACCTCCAGGATCAGCGCGCGGGCGGCATGCCGCCCGATGAGCGCGGGATCGCAATGCTTGACGCCGACGAGGCGTGGCTCGGCCAGCAATGGAAACGTCATGCAAAAAGCGCCTCCCGCGCAATCAAGGCCGATCCGGCATGGGATTTGATCAAGAGTTCCGGGTTTCCCGACAGCCATTCCCGCCATTGCACGGCCGTGCCGGAAGGCGTGATCAATTCAGCGTCGATACGCATCGGCGCGCGTTCGGCAATCGCATCGAGTAAGGCTGATGCGCGTGCCGCATCAACGCTCGAGCGACAGGCGACTAAAAGATCAAGGTCGGACGTGCCGGTCAGATAAGAGAGGCCGGTCAGGTATTGCCAGGCCAGACTTCCGAAACAGCGACACGAGGCATCCGCCTCCAAAAGCGCGCCAATGGTCGGGCGCCATCGAGCCGGTGCCGCGGGCAGCACATCTTTCAATAAAGGAGGAGGCGTCGTCTGTATCACGGCGGCTGGCGGGCAGGAAAGAGCAAGCCGTTTGCGCCCCGGTAGGGGCAGTCCCAGTGGTAGGGTGTCCATTGGGTCGCGGCAGGTTCGGCGACGGAAAATTGCCGGTCGTCCCAATGCCGCCCAAGCAAGCAGATCGGGCTTCAATTCTTCGTCGACCCGGCCGCGCAGCAGATCGGGCCATGCTTCGGGGCATATATAGGCAAGATCGTGGCGGCGGAGGGCAGCGACGTCAATCATGGTGCAAAGCCAGCCGCTCGACTTCGGCCGCAATCATGGCGGCTTTCGGCCGACCGCCCCGATCGGCGCCCAAACGCGCCCGCAGATCACTCGAAACGGGCTTGGCGAGAAGTGCTGCGAGTTGGGCATTCAAAGAAGCGGCCGGATCCCAGACTTCCACTATGGCGCCGGTAGCGAGAAGATTATCGAGGCCGGGCGCGAAGACGGGCGTTGTCTCGGCCTTTTCCTTCAGCGTCGCGAGCGGCAGTTTGGTCACTCGGGCCATGGATGGCAGGTCCATGACCTCGGGCCAGGCGGTCGGCAGGGCAACCAGCGACCCGCAGGCCAATGCGGTGGCAATGAAGGCACCGGCAGCACTGCCCCCATAGAGAAGGCCGACCGTGCGATGACCCGCATGTTCCGCCAGCCACAGGGCCTTCGCCAGATGCGCCAGCGCCTCGCTGAGGCCCAGGAGCTCGTCACGCCGGCTCATCCGTTGGCTGCCGGAATCGACCAGGAATAACAGGGGCGAGCTGTCCGGCCGCCGAGCGACCGAAAGGATATGCGCGGCCAGCGTCACCGCTTCATCGACGCCCGGATAGGTCTTGTCGGCAATGCCGATCACATCGATCCGGTTTTGTTGGTCCAATCGGCCCCAGCCCGTAACGAGTCCACCCACCTGCGCCACCTCATGGCCGGCCGGAAAGAGCGAGGACAGGATATCAGCGAGCTGCATCGGCGTTCTCCCGATGGATATTGGCTGTGGCAAGGAAGGCCTCGATGTCCCGCTCCGGTATTTGCCCGGGGTCCTCGATACGCAGCCGCGCCCATATCTCGGTGGCATCACGGGCATCACCAAAATGGCGCAATCGATGTTCGAGCCGTATCTGTTCCGCTTCCAGCACCGTCTGGTCAAAGGCGGCTGGCCGTTGCAGTGCGGCAATCGCACCGGCTCGGAAGGCGAAGATATCGTCTTCGACGAAGACATCGGCTGCGCCAATCAGGTAGCGATGCTTGCCGCCCATGGTTCGCCAGACCAGCGCCCGGTCGCGGGAGTCGAATTCCTCCACGCCTTTGTTCGTCTCGATGACTTCCGGCCCGGAAACGGACAGGCGCCCCTGCTCGGAAATGACGAGTGCCGAACAGCAGCCGGCAATCAGGCTGCCGCCGCCATAGCAGCCCGCCCGGCCGCCAAGAAGACCGATGACGCGCACGCCCTTAGATCGCGCCTCCAGCACGGTGCGGATGATCTCGGAGATTGCCAATTCACCGGCATTGGCCTCCTGCAGGCGCACGCCGCCCGTATCGAAGAGAATGACGATATCCCGCCGCATCTTAGCCGCGGCATGCAGTAGGCCCGTCAGCTTGGCGCCATGTACCTCGCCAATGGCGCCGCCCATGAAGCGCCCTTCCTGGGCGGCCACCAGCACGGGGCGGTTGTCGATGCGGCCGGCACCGACGATGACGCCGTCGTCGAACTGTCGGGGCAGATCGAAGAGCGCAAGGTGAGGGCTCGTCTCCCGCCGCTCCGGGCCTAGGAATTCGGTGAAGCTGTCGGCGTCGAGCAGGTGCAGTAACCGGCCGCGGGCGGACTCTTCATACCAGCTGCGGCGCAGCGTGTGGGGATTGGTCATTCTGGCTTCTCCATCAGCCGCACGCCCTGGGCCAGGCGCAGCGCCACCATATCCGGCCGCGCACCGCCATCATTGATCGTGATGCGCAGACCGCCGGCGGCGGAACGTGCCACGAAATCCTCGGTAACCGCCGCCCACAGCTCGCTGAAACCATGGGCCGGCGTTGCAATCTCGATGACGCAGCGGTCGAGCGCCTCCCGCCGCTCAAGCAAGACTTCGAGGTTACCGGAAGCGACGACGCCCACCAGAGCGACGGCGCGGGTTCCGCCGGTCTGTGTCGATTTCAGTTCATAGAGCAGATTTTCCATGGCATCGGCCTTACCAATTGCGGAACCGGGTGGGCGGCCTGTACAGACCGCCGGAGGCGAGCATCAGATCCTTGATGGAATGGGCAGCCAGCAGGCTGCGATCGGCATCCAACGGGTCTATTCCAAGGTCTTCGGGACGCTGGATGATTTTGCGTTGACGCAAGCGCTCCACCATCTTGCGGTCCCGGGCACGGCCCACCTCGGTGTAGCCAGCCACCCCCCGGATCGCCTGCTCCCGCTCGTCTTTGTCGCGGCACAACAGCAGATTGGCGATTCCCTCTTCCGTCACGATGTGGGTTACGTCATCACCGTAAACCATGACGGGAGCCAGATCGAGCTGCAGCTTGTCGGCGAGATCCAGTGCGGCCAGACGCTCGACGAACATCGGCACCATGCCATCGCCGAAGGTTTCGCCAATCTGGGCGACCAGCTTGCGTCCGCGGCGCAGGGCAGGGGTGGCCGCTGCGGGATCGGCTTCCCTGCCGGCACGCAGCCAGGCTCCGCTCGGATGACGCCGGCCCCGCGCGTCCGATCCCATATTGGGCGCGCCGCCGAAACCGGCGACCCGGCTGTCGGTCACGGTCGAACTGTTGCCCGAAAGATCGATCTGCAAGGTCGAGCCGATGAACATGTCGCACGCATAAAGTCCGGCGGTTTGGCAGAAGGCACGGTTGGAACGCAGCGAGCCGTCAGGCCCGGTGAAAAAAATGTCGGGACGAGCCCGCATATAGTCTTCCATGCCCACTTCGGAGCCGAAGCAATGGATTTGCTCCACCCATCCGGCCTCGATGGCGGGGATCAGGGTGGGATGAGGGTTCAGCGCCCAGTGCGTGCAGACCTTGCCCCTCAATCCCAGCCGTTCGCCGTAGGTCGGCAGCAGCAGCTCGATGGCGGCTGTGTTAAAGCCGATGCCATGGTTCAGGCGGCGCACGCCATAGGGTGCGTACAGTCCCTTGATGGCCAGCATCGCAGTCAGGATCTGCGTTTCGGTAATGGCCGCGGGGTCGCGCGTGAACAACGGCTCCACATAGAAGGGGCGCTTGGCATCCACCACGAAATGAACCTGGTCGGCGGGAATGTCGACGCGCGGCACGCGATCGACGATCTCGCCCACCTGGGCGACGACCAGCCCCTTGCCGAAGCTCGTCGCCTCCACGACCGTTGGCGTGTCTTCCGTATTGGGTCCAGTGTAGAGGTTTCCCGCCTTGTCCGCGCTGACCGCCGCGATGAGCGCCACCTGCGGCGTCAGATCAATGAAGTAACGGGCGAAGAGTTCCAGATAGGTGTGAACGGCGCCGAGCTCGATCTGACCGCCGAACATCATGCGCGCGATGCGGGCCGACTGCGGGCCGGAATAGGAAAAATCAAGCCGCCGGGCGACACCGCTTTCGAAAATATCGAGGTGCTCGGGCAAGACGACACCCGACTGCACCATATGCAGGTCGTGTATCCTGGCGACATCGACTTCGGACAGCGCCGTCGCCAACAGGTCGGCCTGCTTCTGGTTGTCGCCCTCAAGGCAAACTCGATCACCAGGCTTCAGGATCGCCTCCAGGAAAGCGACGAGGTGCTGCGGGTCGACAAGCTTGCCGGCAGAGAAACGCTGGCCGGCTTCGAGACGTGCCTGCCTGTCGCGGCCCTTTGTGTTCCAATCTCGCATTTCAATTGCCCTTTGTATGCGCAAGAGAGCGTTTTCATGCGTTCACTATATATACAATTGCCATAAACGCAATAATGTGTATTTTAAAATCGCTACAAGGCATTTTTGTATTCATGGGAGGAGAACAAATGTCGATCTTGTATTTCTTCGGGCGCGTATGCGAGGAGGATCGTCCATGATGATCTCCGGTGTCGCGATGCTTGCCCTTTGCACCCTGTTGGGGAGCGTCCTTGGTGATCTCCTGGGCGTGGCGCTTGGCGTGAAGGCGAATGTCGGCGGTGTCGGCATTGCCATGATCCTTCTCATTGCCACGCGGCTATGGTTGAACAGGCGGGGCTTGTTGACGGTTCCGCTCAAGCTCGGCGTCGAGTTCTGGGGCGCTCTCTACATTCCGATCGTTGTCGCCATGGCGGCGCAGCAAAACGTGTTGGTGGCTGCGCGCAGCGGTCCGCTGGTGCTGATTGCCGGGATCGTGACTGTTTTCGTTTGCTTCGCGACCGTCGCGCTGATGAGCCGTATCGGCGAGAGAGGCGAAACGATGGATGAAATCGAAGCCAGGGCCAGGGGTGAGCTTGCCGCCTCCGGCAACGCGGCCTGAGGGAGGGTTCCATGGAGATCTTGAAACACGGCCTGACCGCCAACAGCCTGCTCACCGCGTTTGCGATTGTCGGATTGGTCATGTGGCTGTCGAATGCCATTTCGAAACATGTCCTGTTCGGCCGCGTCCACGGCTCGGCTATCGCAATCGTTCTGGGGCTCGCGGCAGCCTTTGCCGCTGGTCTGTGGACCGGAGGCGAAAAAGGGGTTGTTGATATTCCAATCCTCAGCGGCATCGGCCTGATGGGCGGAGCCATGCTGCGCGATTTCGCCATCGTCGCCACGGCTTTTGAAGTGGACGTTGCCCAGGCGCGCAAGGCTGGCGCTGTCGGTGCGCTTGCCCTTGGCCTCGGCACGCTGCTTCCGTTCATTGTCGGCTCGTTACTCGCCGTCGCTTTCGGTTACACGGATGCCATATCCATCACCACGATCGGCGCCGGTGCCATAACCTATATCGTAGGTCCGGTGACGGGGGCGGCTTTGGGCGCAAGCTCGGCCGTGATTGCGCTGTCCATCGCGACCGGCGTTTTTAAGGCAGTCCTTGTCATGGTCGGAACACCGATCGTGGCTAAGGCGATCGGTCTCGATAATCCTCGCAGCGCCATGGTGTTCGGCGGCCTGATGGGAACAGTCAGCGGCGTGTCGGGCGGCTTGGCGGCGACCGATCGTCGTCTCGTTCCCTATGGCGCACTGACGGCGACGTTTCATACGGGGCTCGGCTGCCTTGTTGCGCCTTCGATCCTTTATCTTGCCGTGCGAGGGATTGCCGGGAGCTGAAACAGCATCACTATGCCGGCTGATCGGCGCGGGGGAAGGCGGTCTAACGCCGTATCCCGCGCAAGATCGCCGTTGACGATTTCGTGCACCTACCGACCCAACGTCGTCGACGATCTTATCGCCAACAGGCAAAACAGCCTGGGGTAGCTTGATGGTTCATATCGATTGCTATCTGTCGAATTGGATGCTGTAAAACTGAATGGTTGCCCGCCAAATCGGAAGCAAGGTTTGAAATGACGGAATTTGACGAAGCTGGATCGATCGGTCAGCGCATTAAACTGGTGCTGATGGATGAGATTTCTTCCGGTGCCATAAGGCCCGGCACAAGTTTGGACGAGGCAACGCTGAGCAGCCGCTTTGGCGCTTCCCGCACGCCGGTGAGGGAGGCTCTGCGTCAGCTGGAGGCGATCGGCCTGGTTGAGATTCGCCCGCGGCGCGGCGCAACGGTCCTGCCGCTGACCTTGCCGCGGCTTATGGAGATGTTCGAAGTGACCGCGGAGATGGAATGCATGTGCGTCCGTCTGGCAACGCATCGCATAACGGGCATGGAACGCGCGGTTCTGGCTGACATTCACGAGCGTTCCGAAATCGCGGCGAAAGCGGACGACTTCGAACAGTATGACAAGCTCAATTTGTCTTTCCACGAAGCGTTGTATCGCAGCGCGCACAACGAGTTTCTGTTCGATGAACTGATGCGGCTCCGCGCAAGGCTCCTGCCATTCCGCAGAACGCAGCTGCGTCAACCGCAGCGATTGGCGGCTTCGTTTCTTGAGCACGAGGCGATCTTGCGCGCGATGATGCGCGGCGATGCAACGGAAGCGGCTCTGATCATGCGCGAGCATATGCTGAATGCCGCTCTGGCATTGGCACGCTACATGGAAATCGACGAGGGAGCCGCATAAAGGGATCATCCGACAAGCGCGTAAGATAAGCAGCGCTCATCGGTGACGATTTGCTCAGAGGTAATCGGCAACGGCGCTCATGAAACCACCTAGGATTTCCGAGGGGCAGCGTTGCCTCTATCATCCTTGCATTTACGGAGCGCGGCTCCATAAATGCAAGGAAGGACACTAAGTGCATAGTTCCACGCGCTGTTGCTTGGTCTTACACCATGCACACGCAATTCATGTCGGCTGACATGGCTCGGAACGCCGCAACACGATCCAGATGTTGGATCGTGTTGTGTCTGGGTTCGTCAGAGCGGTCTGACGTTTTCTGCTTTCGACTTGCCGGTCTTACGATCCTGACCGAGATCATAGGAAACGGACTGCCCCTCTTTGAGCACATCGCCATATTGCAGGGCGGAAACGTGCACGAACACGTCAGCTCCTCCCGTTTCCGGCTCGATGAAGCCGAAGCCCTTGTCGCTGTTAAAAAACTTAACTTTACCAGTCGGCATGCCAGTCCCCCGTATCTGTACAGTTTGATTCCGACGGCAACCTAGCGGTCAGTTGGCGCCAGATCAAGCGGGTTGAATGCGGAGCTTTGATGTTGTCCATCTTCTCTTACGCTTTTTGCCTCTCGTCCGCTTGCGGCGGCAGCCGAATTTTCCACGACGGATTATGGCCTAGCAACCGCTATGGTCTCATAGTCGATATAGAACTTCGAAGAATTTAGGAGACGTCGAGGGTGGAATATCCCTCCGCATTTGCATGCGACAAATGGCAGTGCGCCCCTCTGCAGAAATTTGATGTAAGACGGGAAACAGTGGTCTCTATGGCGGGAGGAAGGTATGCGCCGCTACCATCATCTTGTCGAAGGCGTTCTCCAGCCGGAGGAGATCGATAAGCTGCAAAGAATCTTCGATGTTTTGATCGCACAACCATGGTTCGACTTGAACGAATTCAATCGCGAGGCTTTCGCTTCGGAGCTTATCAAGCTTTACCGCAGCGGCGTGGTCGAACTTGCTAAATTACACCAGATTGCCGCTTTGACGGCCATTGCCTCCTTTAGCCGCGACATGCCGGACGAAGAGCGCAAAGCCCTCAATCTTCTATACGGCGCAAATGGATTGGGATGATGGCCAGAGGGGGAACGCCTGGAAGCCATCGGTCCACAACGTCGGCTGGAGATCGCCAATGCGAGCTAAAGCGCATCGCGATTTTTCAAATTCGCTTGTTGCGCTTCAGGCTTTTGATTTCACGCATGTCGTTATCGCAAAACCGCTGCACACGTTTGCGCGACATGCCTTAGGTCCGCCGGCGCGTTAAGCAGACTAATATCGTTTGGTATGGCTTAATCGTGCCGGATACAACAAGGTTCAACCGGCCGTGAGCTGCTGGCGAAAGCCGGCGTGAGCACGCTTCCTGCCGATTGAAGCGATGTCAAGCGGCCTGACGCTGGGACCCGTGTCTGCAACACCGACCAAGTCGCTCAACATCGTCCGTGCGAAGTCGGGCGCAATGTGATGCGGCATATGGCCGACATCATTCAGCAGCTTGATAGTCGGAGCGGGGTGCTTTCCCCGGATCCATTCCAGATGCCAGGCGGGATCGATGATCTTATCGGCGAGCCCGAACAGGACCGATATCGGCAGGTCTGGGGGAAGTGTCGCCAGGCGCTGCATATCGGTATTGAACGCTCGAAGCTCGTCCGCCATGGACTGGATCGAAATTGGATTGAGCAGATGATGTGCCGGCAAATTTGCAAGCGTGGCCGGGACGGGGTTCGGATACGATGAGGCTTCAAGTCCGCGTTCGACAAAGTATCCGGGCCAGCGGCTGATCACCTGCTGATAAAATACAGCGCCAATCATCGGAGCTGCGGCCGCTCTGAGCGTGATGAGCGGCTTAAACGGGACCGGCCGGCAGCAGGGAGAGATCAGCAGCAGGCCGCTCAATAGGTCCGGCCTTCGCGCGGCAAGATGGAGAGCAGGCGCGCATCCTATCGAATGCGCCACTATGACGACGTTTCCAACCTCGAGGAACTCGAAGAGACGTTCAAGCCAGACCGATTGCCCGAAACCTCCGCGCTCGCCCTTGGGCAAGGGGGTGCTGTAGCCATAACCAGGGCGGTCGACCGCAATCAGCCGGTGCGCGCCGGTCTCAAAAGGAAGAAGAACTTCCTGGGCGAGGCTGCCGCATCCGTGCAAAACGACAACGGGACGCCCCATGACATCGCCACTTTCCAAGATGTGGACTTGAGCGGAGTTGAATTGAAGAATTTTACCGGTACGGGCGATGGCGTGCTGCGTTTTCATCTGCCTCAAACGTAACGTGTCCGAAATTGTTCCATTCTTGCTTTTCGAGCATAGTAACTCGCCAAAATATCGCGCATGGTCCGGAGGTGAATTCGCTATGAAACAAGATGGAAGATGCGACTGGCATTGAAGCTTCAATGATGATGGCAACTATAGAACGTATTCGTCGTGGTGAGATCAAACACGGCAATAAATCAGCCTACGTCGTTTATACTCAGAAAGGATGATGCGACATTTAAGGGTATTCTATGGTAAAACATAGATATGCCTGGGAGGGTGGGATGTCGTATCTACGTCGCGCCGCAACCGTTGTGCTGAGCGCCATGCTGCTCGCACCGTTGTCTTCGAGAGCCGCCGAGAAGGTCGGCCAGGCGGTGCTGATCAAAACCGAAGTTACCGGTGAAGGCGGTCCGCTCGCGGTCGATGATCCCGTGCATCGGGATGAGCGAATTCACACTTCCCTTTCGGGTCTTGGACAGTTCACCTTTCGAGATGGCACGAAACTCGCGGTTGGAGCCGGCTCCTCCGTTGTCATCGACAAATTCGTTTTCGACGACTCGGGCTCCGTCAAAAAGCTTACCATAAATGCGGCAAAGGGCACTTTTCGTTGGATGAGCGGAAACTCGAACCACTCAGCCTATCAGATCGTCACTCCGGCCGGAACGATCGGTGTGCGCGGAACGGTATTTGATTTCTATGTCGGCGCCAATGGCACGACGGCGGTCGTTCTGTTAAGCGGCGGCGCGCAATTCTGCGGTGCCGGCGGCTGCAAGCAATTGAAGCAGCAATGCGACTGCATCGTTGCAAAACGCAACGGTCAGATCAGCGATCCGCGCCGGGTCAACCGCGATGTC
Source organism: Rhizobium sp. KNZ2-6A (assembly GCF_056755475.1). Classification (NCBI taxonomy): domain Bacteria; kingdom Pseudomonadati; phylum Pseudomonadota; class Alphaproteobacteria; order Hyphomicrobiales; family Rhizobiaceae; genus Rhizobium; species Rhizobium sp. KNZ2-6A. The sequence goes on from NZ_JBNDIC010000002.1 coordinate 249,408, forward strand.
CTCAAAACCCTCGGTAACCAGCGGGCTTTACCGTTCCTGTCCGGCGATCAGCAGCTTTCGGGACGAATGGGTTTTGCCGGCGGCGGGGGATGCGGCCTGTCGACGGCGATGAGAGATCGGCCGAACGGCATATCTCCGCGCAGCGCTCCGGCGAATAATCCTGCACCGGCACCGCATGATACGCCGAACGCACCCAGCCCCCAGCAATCACCACGCGCCGAGACGCCCGCCACGCCGCACGAAACCCCCAGCACACCGCACGAAACCCCCAGCACGCCGGATGTCTCAAATCCGCCAAGTACGCCCGACAAATCAGGCAAACCGCACGAGCGGGATGGCGACGAAGGCAAGCATCACGATCACCATGAGCATCACGGCCATCATGGCGGAGGTGACCACGGATGGGGTGATCACCATGGAGACGACCAGGACAGCCAAGGCGATGACGGCAATCATGGCGATCACGGCCGCGGAGATCACCATCGATAGCGCAGGGGTGGGGCATTGAGCTAGATGTCGGCCGCCTTGTCTGTAATCTCGTCGGCGAAGTGTCCGGCCCGGCGCGAAATCTGGCCGTAAAAACCTTGCAATAGCCCTGTCGCTACGGCCTGCGCCTTGAGTTTTGTCGCGCTGACGAGTTTGCGGCTGTTCGTCGACCGTGTTCGGAGAGCAGCAACCAGCTGCCTGTGCATGGACTGAAGTTCGGCAAATTCGGTGGATCTTGCCAAGCGCGCATCGCCGACCACCGCAAAGAGTTTGGTTCGCATACTCTTACCCTTGAGCGTCAGCGCTCCGGCTTCGAGCAGGGCGCAATCGGGCAGCAGACTTGCCGTCGGTTCGGATACCAGAATGTCGAAATTGATGTCCTTGCAGGCGGATTCGATCCGGGCGGCAATATTCACGGCGTCGCCAACCGCCGAGTAATTGAAACGTGTCTCGGCACCCATATTGCCGACGCAGGCAAGCCCGGTATGGATGCCGATCCCTATCCCGACCCGCCGTTCGTCTCCGAAGCCGAATGCATCGCTTTTGTTGAGGCAGGCGAGCGTTTCCCGCATGCCGAGAGCCGCGCGCATAGCCTTGCCGGCATGATCGGCGACATCGACGGGAGCGTTCCAGAAGGCCATGATCGAGTCGCCGATGAACTTGTCGAGCGTGCCGTCATTGGCGATGACATGGTAGCTCAGCGCATCGAGCAGCGTGTTCAGAAACGCGACGACGGCGCTCGGGGTCATCTCCTCGCTGATCTGGGTGAAGTTTCGCACATCGACGAACATGACCGTCAGCTCGCGCTCATCGCCTCCGAGACGCAGCGCATTGCGCGTATGCTCGATGCGATGGAGCAGCGACGGCGAAAGATAGTGGCCGAAAGCCCGCCGCACATCGCGCCGCTCCCGATCGGTCACGAGAAAGCGGAATGCCGTCGCGGCGAAATGCGTGATCGATCCAGCGACGATCGGGGCCAGCGGGTCGAAGAGAAAACCGCCGTAAAGGAAGGCAAACCAAGAGGCGACAAGGGCAAGCAAGGTAATCTGCAGGCCGCAGGCAAGCGCGACGGCCGGATTGACGAAGGTGGTGAGGATCACCAGAAGGCTGCCCAGGACGGCGATGGACAGGATTTCCAACCCGTCCGCCCAATCCGGCCGGGACAGGAAGCGGCCCGAAAGGATCTGTTCGACGATCTGCGCATGGATGGAGACACCCGGCACGTTCTCACCGAGGGCCGTGGTACGGACATCCTGGAGACCGGAAGCGGAGGTTCCGACGAAAACGATGCTGCCTTCGATCGCGCTTCTGATATCGGCGGAGGCGTCTGCGGGCGAAAGCACCTTCGCTGCCGAAATATACCGTTCCGTGGTGTCGGGGCTGACATAGAGCCAGAGCTCTCCCGCTGCCGTTACCGGCACGACGAAATCCCCGATTTTCACCCGGGTCAGTGTATTCGGCGTGTTCGGTGCTGCGTCGAGGACGTAGGTGGAAGCCCCCTGTGCGACGCGGAGCGCTTCGAGCGCAAGACTGGGGTAAAGCTGCTTGCCGTCGCTGAGGAACAGCGGAACCGCGCGCACCACCGCCGACGATGTGCCCGGATTGAGGCTGATATGACCGAGACCCGCGGCATTGGCTTGCAATTGCGGCTGCAGCGGCGTTGCCGCCTTGATCGCCGGCGGCGCGCCGAGGGGAGTTTCGCCGGTATAGGCAAAGCCTGCCTTGACCGGCGGCAGATAGTTCCCTTCGTTGGAGAGGCCGAAGCCCAGAACCACCGGTCTTCCCGATAGCGATTGGGAAAAAATCGCATCATTATCCGGGAGTTTGCCCAGCAGCGCGGGGTCGATGCCGGGGACGTCGCGAACGACATTGCGGGGCGACAGGCGGTCGGGCTCGGCGAAGAGGACATCGAAGGCGATGGCGGATGCGCCCATATCGGAAAGCTTGTCCACAAGAGCGGCAATCCGGTTTCTCGGCCAAGGCCATTGACCGAATTCGCGCAGGGACGCTTCGTCTATGTCGACGACGCGCACGGGCTGGTTCTCGAAGGTCCGGGGCACCAGGTGCTGATACTGGTCGAATGTCAAATCGCGGGCAAGCCTCAGCAATTGAGGATCGCTTGCTCTAAGGATCGTCAGCGCTGTGACGATCGCCAGGCCGATAACGACGCCAATTTGCTGCGCACGCGTCACCATTGTGGTGTCGGTTCCTTTGCCCCGCATCCCCAGGCAATAGTAGCAATTCGAAGAAATACAAAATCTACTGTTCTGCTGCTGCCGCGCCAGGGAAGAATATGCTGCCTTGTTCTCGGGAGCGATGCAATGATCAAAGTATCGAAGAAATGTGGGGCAGGGCTTTCACACGGCCGTATCCATTTAAATCTCGCTAAGATTGAGCCGTTTCAATTTAATCCTCATCGGGAATGTGAGAATCGACGGCGATTGTCTCGAGATTGTTTCGCACACTCACGACGCCGGGTACCGACAAAGTGATAGTTTCCAGGTGGCGCAGCAGCGAAATCGTCTCGACGCGCCCTTCCAATGTCACAATGCCATCAACGGCATGCACTTCGATGTTGTCGATATCGACCTTGCCGATCTCTTCCAGTCGATCCGTGATCTGCGCTTCCAGTTGGTCGTCGTCAATTCTATTCGTGGGCAAAGGCGTGGTCGTATCGATCCTGTCCTCTTGCCCTGACGCATCGGCGCTATCCTTTGTAAACCCGGAACTCGGATCTTCGTCGAAATTGGCCGGTGTGTCGCCGTAGCCGGTATTGTCGGGCCTGGGTTTCACAGGATCGCCGTCGGCGTCCGAATACGGCCAACCTTCACGCAGGTCTCGATCTTCGTAGTCGCGATAGTCTTCTTCGCGGGATGATGGATTTGGTTTACGCGGCGCTGTCATGTCGATCTCCTTCCTATCGGAGTCAAACATGTCTGAAATCAATTTGTTTCATGGCGTCCGATGTCACAGTGTTTGCCGAGCTTGAATCATGACGCCGGTGGGGCCGCTAATGGTGAGCAGATAAGGCTCGCCACATCCCATGTCGATGAAGCCGGAGCTGACTTTAGGACATTTCCCAACCACTCACGATATGGCGCGTTACCGCTCGCTGAGAGGCAGCGAGGCGACCGATCCGCGCTGGATAAGGCTTGTTTTTATCGCCGTGCGCTGCACGGGCATGCCCTTGCCGTTCAATCGTGAAATCAGCCGTTCGGCCGCCTTCTTGCCCATCTCGTAGACCGGCTGGTCGATGACGGTGATCGGCGGCGTCGTAACGGTCGTCCAGTCGGCATCCAGAAAGGAAATCATCGAGATGTCGCGCGGTATGGACAGCCCCAGGGTCTGCAAAGATTTGAAAACTCTAAGGCCAACGAGGCTGTCCGAAGCGATGAGGGCGGTCGGCGGTGCCGCGTCCTGCAGCAGGCGCTCGACGACGCCATCCGTCCTCAGCTGGTCGGTGGCGCCGAGCCGCACGTAATGCCGAGCCGTCTCTATGCCGGCGTCGGCCTGTTCCTTCAGCAGGCCTTCCACGCGTTCGCGCACCGCCGAATTGGAAATGTCGCGGCTATCGCCGAGCAATTCGCTCTCGGCATCCATGGCGGATATATAGGCGATCCGGCGATGTCCCATGTCGAGGAGATGGCGTGTAGCCATCATGGCGGCGTCGAAATCATCGCCCGTGACGGCATCGACACCGAGTTCCGGAATGTTTCGGTCAAAGAGAACGAGCGGCACGCCGACACGGTGTATGTCCTGAAGATGCTCCATCCGGTCGCAGCGTGCCGGGGTCACGATCAGCCCATCGACGCGCTTGCCGATGAGCAGGTCCACCGCCGACTTTTCCGTATCGAGTTCCTCGCCGGAATTGGCGATGATGACATTGAAGCCGGCCATGCGCGCAACGTCGCTGATGCCCCTGACGGCCAGGCTGAAGAAGGCGTTCTCGATATCGCCCACCACAACGCCGATGATACCGGACTTGCCCGTCGTCATGCTGCGGGCAAGTTCGTTCGGTCGGTATTCGAGCGCTGCGGCCGCGGCAAGCACCTGCTCGCGAACCTTGTCGCTGACGACGCCATAGCCGCCGAGCACGCGCGCGGCGGTGGCTTTCGAGACATTCGCTGCCCTGGCAACGTCGGCGACGGTCACGGAGCGTTTCGAGATGAGGGGCTCTTCCATTCAATGACGACTACAAGAGTTGTTGACGGACGGTCAATCTCAAGTTAACAAATATAAATGAGACCGGTCTCTTTTATATATGAGACCGGTCTCTTGTCCAGATAATCCCTTGCCGGCCTATGGGCGGGGATGCGGACGCGCATGCATGAATGCCGATAAGAGCATCCTTCAGAGCGGAGAACGAACATGAACATATCCGGTATATTCCAGGCCATTGCCGCGCCTCTGCGCGCCGGCGTGCTGGCCTATCTCGTTGCAGCAAGCATCGGCCCGGCGGTCGCCGCCGACAATTCCTATAATCTGATCGATCCAGGCGTCATCAGCGTCGGCACGATGGGAGATTCCAAACCCTACACCTTTACAACGGCCGATGGGCAATTCACCGGCTTCGATATCGAACTCTTTTTGAATGTCGTCTCCCGCATGGGCTTTCCCAAGGACAAGGTGACGTTTACCGGCCAGGAGTTTTCGGCCTTGCTGCCGTCGGTCGCCAACCAGCGCTTCGATGTCGCCGTGGCGGCGATCGGAACCACCGATGCGCGCAAGAAGACGGTGGATTTCTCGGACGGTTATCTCGCCGGCTATCTCTCGGTTCTGACCTCCGATGCCGCGATCAAGGATGCGGACGGCCTCAAGGGCAAGCGTCTCGGTGTCGTGCAGGGCACGCTGCAGGAAGTCTATGCCGCAAAGAACTTTACGGGCACGGACCTCGTCAAATTCCCGGACAATAATTCGGCCGTGGCGGCGCTGAACAACGGCACCATCGATGCGCATTTCCTCGATTATGAGGCGGCCAAGCAATATGGCGAGCGCTATCCCGCGTTGAAGATTGCGGTGAATATTCCGTCCTTCGACGCACCGGCGGGCTTCGTCGTCCACAAGGGGAATGACGCCTTCCGCCTGGCGCTCAACAAGGCGCTGCACGACGCGATGCAGGACGGCACCTGGAAGACGCTCTATGAGAAATGGTTCCCCGGTTCGCCGATGCCCGATCAGTATCTTCCCAAGAAGTAAGTCCGTGCCGCCGTCCGGCTTGCCGGGCGGCGGCATCGAACCGCCTGACGAATTTCATGGGGAATTGAATGGATTGGCTTGAAAACCTCCGTCGCAGCTTCCTCGACTGGGATGCGATGGCAGAAGTCCTGCCGAGCATGATCACGGTCGGACTGAAGAACACACTGATCCTGGCGGCGGCCTCCACCGTGCTCGGGGCCATCATCGGCATGGTGCTGGCCGTGATGGGCATTTCGCAGTCCCGTTGGCTGCGTCTGCCGGCGCGCATCTATACCGATATTTTTCGCGGCCTGCCGGCGATCGTGACGATCCTGATCATCGGCCAGGGCTTTGCCCGCATCGGCCGCGAACTCTTCGGCCCATCGCCATTTCCACTCGGGATCATCGCGCTCAGCCTGATTGCAGGCGCCTATATCGGTGAGATCTTCCGATCCGGCATTCAGAGCGTCGAGCGAGGTCAAATGGAGGCCTGCCGCGCGCTCAGCATGAGCTACGGGCAGGGAATGCGGCTGATCGTCATTCCGCAGGGCGTGCGGCGTGTCCTGCCGGCCCTCGTCAACCAGTTCATCGGCAACGTCAAGGATTCGAGCCTCGTCTACTTCCTGGGGCTGCTGGCCTCGGAGCGCGAAATTTTCCGCGTCGGCCAGGATCAGGCCGTCGTCACGGGCAATCTCTCGCCCTTGCTGCTGGCCGGCGTCTTCTATCTGGTGATCACCGTTCCGCTGACGCACCTCGTCAATTACATCGATACGCGTCTGCGTCTCGGGCGTCAGGGTCGCGGCTCAGGCGCTGCCAGCGGTCTCATCGAGGTCGGCGAACTGGAAGCCGCCTCGGGCATAGGGGTGTCGGATGGCGCCGGTACGCCGCGCTTCAAGGGCGGTGCCGTCAGGATCCGCGATCTCAGCATGTCCTACGGTGATCTCGAAGTGCTGAAAGGCATCGATCTCGATATCGCCAAGGGCACGGTGACCTGCATCATCGGGCCATCCGGCTCGGGCAAATCGACGCTGCTCAGGTGCCTCAACCGGCTCGTTGAGCCGAAGCGCGGCGACATCGCGCTCGATGGCGAGAGCATCCTGGCGATGAAGCCGGAAAGCCTGCGCCGGCGCGTCGGCATGGTGTTCCAGCATTTCAATCTCTTCCCGGACCACACCGCGCTTGAAAACGTCATGCTGTCGCTGACGAAGATCAAGAAGATGCCAAAGGGCGAGGCGCGCCGGGTTGCCGAGACCCGCCTTGCGGAAGTAGGGCTTGCCGGGCGCAAGGATCATCGGCCAGCCGGCCTATCCGGCGGCCAGCAGCAGCGCGTCGCCATTGCCCGGGCGCTCGCCATGGATCCGGAAGTCGTCCTCTTCGATGAGGTCACCAGCGCGCTCGATCCCGAACTGGTGAAGGGGGTGCTCGACCTCATGGCCAATCTCGGACGCCAGGGCATGACCATGGCGGTCGTCACGCATGAGATGGGATTTGCCCGCAAGGTGGCCGATCAGGTCGTGTTCATGGATGAGGGCCGTATCGTCGAAGCCGGCAGGCCGGAGCAGGTCTTCGACAATCCGCAAAGCGAACGACTGAAACGGTTCCTCGCCGAGGTTCTCTGACAAACAGGCCGGCGGCGAATTCCGGCGGCTCCTCGATCGCAACTCCAGTACTGACAAGGTTTTCCAACATGCATGCTCCCACTCGTCCCTCGAAAGTTATTGTCGTCGGCGGCGGCATCTTCGGGGTCTCTACGGCCGTTCATCTTGCGCGGCTCGGCGTCCAGACAACCCTGATCAACGATGGTCCGCTGGCAAACGGTGCATCGGGCCGCTCGCTCGCCTGGCTCAATTCGGCCCGGCGTCGCTCCGATGCCTACCATAGGCTTCGCCTGGCCGGCATCGACCGCTATCGCACGCTTTCTTCCAAATATCCGGATGCGGCCTGGCTGCGCTTCGACGGCGGCCTGACCTGGGATGCCGACGATGCCGGCAACGACATTGCCGCTGTCTTCGATTACGAGCGTGACCTTGGCTACCATGCGCAATTGCTGATGTCGGATCAGATTGCCAGGATTACGCCCGGCGTCGATGCCGGCTCGGTGACCAGACAGGGCGCGATCTTCAATCCGGGCGAGGGCTGGGTCGATCTGCCATCCCTGATCGGCGTTCTTGCCGAGGAGTTTCGGGCATTGGGGGGCGAGATCGTCACCGATGCCGGCCGGGCGACAGTCGACGTACAGGAAGGTCGTGCTCGCGGCGTCACGACCGCAAACGGGGTCCATTGGGCAGCCGATGCCGTGCTGCTGGCTGCCGGCGGCGAAGTGCCGGCGATCGTTGCCGAGGCAGGGCAGCATATCGGCGACGATACGCCGATCGCACTTCTCGTTCGGACGAAGCCGATCAAGCACCCGCTGAAAGCTGTGTTGAACACACCGCGCGTGGCCATCCGTCCGACCCCAGACGGCGCCTTTGCCCTGGATTCGGCCTGGTCGGAGGAAGAGGTCGTCGTGAAGGCCGATGGCAGTTATGAGATCAGGCCCACAACCCTTGAAGGTTTGTTGCTGGAAGCCTCGAAGGTTCTGGAAGGGAACCCGAAACTCGAGATTAGCGATTATGGCGTCGGCCCGAAACCCATCCCGGGCGATGGCGAGCCTGTTTTCGGCGAATTGCAGGCGATACCGGGCTATTTCGTCGCCTTCAGCCATAGCGGCGCCACGCTCGGCCTGATCGCGGGCGAACTGCTTGCCGACGAGATCGCCACCGGCAAACGGCATCCGCTTCTGGCTTCCTTCCGGCCGGAACGCTTCGCCAGGTAATGTGACCGGCGACGATGCGGACCTCGCGTCGACTGTGGGGTCTGCCATTATCCTCGTCCGGCTAATTGATTTCCTCGGCAATGAAACCGCCGGTCTGGCGTTTCCATAGCCGCGCAAAAAGACCCTCCCGCTGCACCAATTCCTCCGGCCTGCCTTCTTCCACAATCCGCCCGCCATCGAGCACGACAATCCGGTCCATCTTGGCAATGGTCGAAAGCCGATGCGCAATGGCAATGACGGTTTTTCCCTCCATTACGAGAGCGAGCTTTTCCTGTATGGCGGCTTCGGATTCGCTGTCGAGAGCCGAGGTCGCCTCGTCCAGCACGAGGATCGGCGCATCCTTCAACAGGACGCGCGCAATTGCGACGCGTTGGCGCTGACCGCCTGACAGCTTGATGCCTCGGTCGCCGACGAAGGCGTCATAGCCCTTGCGGCCTTCGCTGTCGGCGAGATCTGCAATGAAATTGTCCGCACTCGCCATCTTGGCGACGGCCTCGATTTCCCCACTGCTCGCCTCCGGCCGGCCGTAACGGATATTGTCGCCGACAGAACGGTGCAGCAGCGCGACATCCTGGGCGATGACGCCGATAGCGCGGCGAAGGCTTGCCTGTGTCACGGCGCGAATGTCCTGCCCGTCGATCTTAATCCCGCCGTCGGCAATGTCGTAGAAGCGCAGCAAAAGGTTCGCGAGCGTGGTCTTGCCGGCACCCGATAGACCGACAAGTCCGACCTTCTCGCCAGGCCGAACCGTCAGTGACAGATCGTTGATGACAGGCTTGCCGGATTTGTAGGCGAAACGGACTTTTTCAAAGCGAATCTCGCCGCGATCGACCACCAGCTCCGCAGCGTCCGATCGGTCGATGATGGTCGGAGGTGTCGTCATCACAGGCATGGCATCCTTGATGGTACCGATCGCCTGGAAGATCTGCTGGCCCATCTGCAGGAAAGTGAATGTGTGTCCGGACAGGCGGTTCAGGATATAGACGGCGCCGACAAATTCGCCGACCGTGATGAAGTCGTTGATGAGGCCAGAAAAGCCGATGAATAACATTGCAAGCCAGAGCGCCATATTGAGCGCAACGACGGTGAGCTCCGACGTGCGGTAGATGCGCTGCTCCCTGTGCTGCGTCTGTATGGACTTCTGTATGATGCGGCGGATGGCGCCAGCCTCGGTATCTTCGGCGGCGAACTGCTTGATCATGTGAATATTGGTATAAAGATCGGTGATGGCGCCTGCCACCAGACTACGCTGCTTGGCGGTGTTGCGCGACCGCTCGGTGAAGACTGGCGCCATTTTCCACGCGAGCGCAACATTGAGCGTGATCCAGATCACCACGGGCACGGCGAGCTGCCAGGACAGGCTCGAAAGCAGGATGACCGAGCCGATCATCTGCAACAGGAAGCGTGGAACCGACTGGAAGGCGGCAATGATCTGTTGCTGGACGGCGGAGGAGACCTGCTGCAGGCGCGAGGCTACCTGTCCGGCAAACAAATCCTGGAAAAAGGCGAGATCCTGCCGCTCCACCGCCAAGTGTCCCTGCCACTGGATCGCAGCCGGCATGCCGACCCCGAGCGTATGTGAATTGAGTGTGTTGAGGAGAAATGAGGCGATCGGCATCGCTGGAAAGATCAGGAGGCCTAGAAAGGTCAGCAATGGCCATTCCTGATGCAGGAAGGCGGATGCGCCCTCTTGCGTTACGCCATCGACGATGACCGAAAGCCCCCAGACGATTGCCAGATTGATGGCCTCGATTGCCATGGAGGACAAAGCGAGCGCGATCAGAACACCGCGAAACATCGAGATGAAATGCCACAGAACGGTAACAGGCCCCTTCGACGGCAGGGGCCGATAGGGGATGTCGAGCGGCTGGATCAGCCTTTCGAAGGGACGGTAGATCGTATCTGAAATAGACATGCGCCGCTCGCGTGATGGAATCAGGAAGGCGAGAAAGAAGTCAGATATGCGGGGCAGCATAGGATCACCATCCAGCTGCAATCTCAACTAGAAACCTCAAAATCGCTGCGGTTTTCGAAGCGACAGAAGTCGCTATAGAATTGCTTGAGGCGGATGCTGCCATGATTGAATTGTGATTATGGACGGGAAGGGACAGCGTAATCTCCATCCGCGTCCGGCCCTTTTCTTGGGGGAATTCTGCAATAAGTATTGTGGAGCGCAACGAGCGGGATTCGATATGGACGAAATGGGCGAACAGCTTCTCCACCTTTGCGCGACCAGCTCGACACTCATCGCAGTTTACGATGCTGAGGACCGGCTGCGGTACGCGAACCATGCATTCCGCTCGGCCTATTTCATTGATGCCGACGAGACACCACTTTGGCCGAATTTGATGCGGCGCAACTTCGAACTCGGGCGCGGCACGGTCATTCGCACGACCGATTTCGACGGGTGGCTGCGGTCGACGCAGTCACGCCGCGGCAAGATCGGCTATCGCGCCTTCGAGACGGATCTGGCCGACGGCCGTTGGCTTTGGATGACCGAGACCGTGCAGAAGAACGGCTGGATGCTGTGCATTGCAAGCGACATAACGACATTGCGCGCCGAAGGCAGGAGTGTCCGGCAAGATCGCGACCAAGCCATCAAGGCTTCACAAACCGACGAGCTGACAGGCATCGCCAACCGCCGCTTCGTCATGGCGCGAATAGACGACATGCTGATTGGCGCCCGGGATGGCGGCATCGGATGCCTTGCCTTGTTCGATATCGACAATTTCAAATCGATCAACGATAGGCTCGGTCATCACGCCGGGGATCTCGTTTTGCGGGATTTTGCGCATCGGCTTCATCAGCATGTGCGACGCAGCGATTGTTTCGGGCGGGTCGGAGGCGAAGAGTTCGTGCTCGTCATGCCGGGAACGGGGTTGCAGGATGCCATCGAGTTTATAGAGCGGATGTTGACGACGATCCGGTTTTCCCGGCCGCTTACCGACTCCCCGGATTTCGGCTACACCTGTTCGGCCGGCATTGCCGCCTGCCTTGAAACGGACAGCGCGTCGGATCTGTACCGGCGCGCCGACCAGGCCCTCTATGCAGCCAAGCTCAGCGGCCGCGATCGCGTTCGCGCGGCTTGAAGTCTTGATACGCCGGGAGCAGGTGCCACAAGAATCCTGACGTCGATGCCACCTGCCGGTCTTACCTGAGGCGGTGATGTGCAGCATGGCGACCACCCTTCGGGCCGTTCAAACCATCAGGTTGTTCGTCCGCCAAGCCTGCTGCTCGAAGGGTGCCTTATTCCCAAGAATTTTTGCCCAGGTCTTTTTTGCCGTTCAATACGTGAACGGACTTCGGACCTGTTTTATTCCAAGTCTCACATATCTCTTTGCCAGAGTCCCTTCCGCCTTTCCAGGTTCGGCAAAACTTGCTGCCGGAGATGTGCCATACGCCATCAAAGGGGATCACTTCTCCGGAATCGAGTTTTACCTGACCATGCGCGGTGCCGTCTTTCATTACGGAAAGCTGCCCATTGTAGCCTTCTTTCGGGCCGCCGAGCGTAATCTCTTTTCCGTTTGAAAGCAGAGCTTGAAGCTCTTTTTCAGTCATCGCAGTAGCAGCAATAGCTTGCGTTCCGAAAAGCATGACAGACAGCCCCATCAGCAAAATCTTTCTCATCTGGTCCCCTCCCGTTTGACGCTGGAAGAGCGTACTCTCACTAATATTAACCACAAGTCCGCCTTTATAATTAGCTGCGGCGACCTATGGCTGATGGTTGAGAGGCGTCCAGTACACCCGAGAGAATTCAGAGCTTCATTTCAGAGCTGCACCGAAACCTTGCGGCACTTGCTCCATAATGCCGAAAAACTACTTCGTCGCCTGAACGAGGCGGATCGAATAGTTGGCAAGACTTTAAAAAAAAGGGCCCCGAAGGGCCCTTCAGACTGCGTAAGCGAAAAATCAGCGCTGGAGATTGACCAGAACATCAAGCAGGTCGGAGCCCGTCTGGAAGACCTTGGAGTTGGCCGTGTAGCTCTTCTGCGCCTGGATCATGTCGGTGAGCTGGCCGGCCAGGTCGACGTTCGAGGCTTCCAGCGAGTTCGACTGGATGTAGCCGAGGCCGTTGCTGTTGGCGAAGCTCGTGACGGTGACGCCGGATTCGGCATTGGCCTGATAGACGTTGCCGCTCATGAGCGTCAGCTTGTCGGGGCTTGCAACGGTCGCCAGCGGAATCTGATAGATCGCCTTCGGATCGCCCTTCGCATAATTGGCGTAGACGACGCCGTTCTTATCGATGGTGACGCCTGTGACCGCGGCTGCCGCCTGTCCATTGGTCGAGCCAGTAGACGCGAAAGCCGCGGCTTTCTGGGTCATCTTGCTCAGGTCCATCGCGATCGACCCGGCAGTCTTTGGATCGGTGATAGTGAAGGTGCCGCCGGATGTCATGTTTCCGCTTGTATCGAACTTCAGCGTGCTGGTGGCAACAGGAGCGGATGAATAGGGGAAGGACGAGCCGCTGCCGGAGGTATTCGCATCGGCATTGCGGTAGACGGCGACTTGCCACTGATCCGTCGTCGGCGGCGTTGTGGTGATGTCGGCAGCCTGCGTTTTGGTATAATAGATGTCATACATGACGGTGTTGCCGAGCTTGTCGTAGGCGACCACCGAGCTCTTCTGGGTGTTGGTGGTAACGGGCGGGGTACTGCCGGTACCGCCGGTTCCCGTGTAACCCGTGCTCGGCAAGGCCACGGTCGCGCTGGCCGTAACAACCGTAGCACCCGAATTGAGGTTGCCGGTAAAGCTGCCCGAGGTCGAGGGCGAATTGGCAAGGCCATTCTGATTGACATTGATCGGCACCAGGCCGTCGAAGCCGTTGACGACGACGGCGGGGGCTCCCGATGCATAGGAATAACCCATCAACGTATAACCGGCGGAATTCACGAGATTGCCGTTGGCATCAGGCTTGAAGTCGCCCGCGCGCGTCAGAACCGTCGAACCGTCGGCGCCCTGCACGACAAAGAAGCCGGCGCCGCGGATCGACAGGTCAGTGCCCGACGAGGTGGAGATGGCGTCGCCCTGCTGCGAAACCGAATAGCTGACATTCGTCTCGACGCTACCGGAATTGTAATTGCCGCCGCCCGAGGGCAGGATCAACGACGAAAAGCTGGCGGTTGCCGACTTGTAGGCCGTTGTGTTGACGTTCGCGATGTTGTCCGACACGGTGCTAAGCTTATTTGCTTGCGCGTTCATGCCTGAAACTGACGTTTTCATGCTACCAAAGATGCTCATTGGTTCCTCGCACGTTGCTGATGCCGCCACGATAACCAAAGTGACTTGCGTGAAACTGGCTTTTCCCCTGTGCCGCGCGGTTGAAACAACCTTTCCGCGCTATCGCCCGGTTCGCGCTCCAGGGCGTCCTTTTCCCGGCGAAGAACGGGACGAGCCTATTGCGAAGGCAGATGCGGAGCCGCAAAATCGAGTACGCGGCTGGTGTAGCTTTCGACCAGAGCGCTGAACGGCGTCCCGTCCGGCAGCTTCAGCACGGCGTGATGTTCGAGAAGAAATGGCGGCGGGCTAAGCGGTACGGTTCCAGAAGCCGGCAGATTGGCGCCCGTTTCCCATCCCTGCGGCAGCGGCGACCAAAGCAATTTCGCGGATAGGTTCGTGCGGGTGAAATGGAGCGCCTGAACGGCACGGCCGAAGGCGATATCGCTCGTATTGAGCGCCTTGTTCATCTCGGCCGTCAGTCTGGAGGGTACATACCAGTTGTCCGCCTCTGACAGGATGCGGTCGCCGCAGGCCAGGCGGACGCGCCGGTAGGCGATTGGTTCTTCGGGTCCGGCGGCAAGCAGCTCCCGGATGGAGGCGTCGGCTGCCTTGTCCTGTCCGAGCACCCGCTGGGCGACGATCTTTGAACCCTCCGGTGCGAGCTTGTGAGCGGCGCACCAGCGGTCGAGCGTTAGCGTAGCGCTGGCATTGCTGAGGAGATCGGCATTCAGGGTCTGGAGGATCGCAAGCGCTTCCAGGCGCGAGGTCGGCGTATCAGGCCATTGAGCCGGGCTCGACATCTCCTGCGCCGCCGCGGTCTGTATGCCGAGCACGATGGCGGCCGAGCCGCCAAGGGCAAGGATGCGAAGCAATGACGAGGGCCGGAAAGGCATGGGAGCGAAATCCTTCAGGCTAACAAATTCCAACAATCGTAGCGCGCGACTTTATACGTTCGCCGAGGCATAGATGGCAGGAGCATCGCGGTTGGCAAGACCTGACAATACGATTGTAAAGGCATGCGGCATCGGGTCTCAAGCCAGGCAATACGTCGGTATCGGCGTTGCGGCGTGCTTACGATCCGATCGCGCCGAGGCCTCGAATAGGCCGGCTCGCCTAACCTGCAGTACGGCTGATGTGAATGCTGTAGACGCTTGCCCATTCCTGAGCGACGAAATCGGTCAGCGCGGCGGGGATTTCGACAAGGGCGCTGTGCCGCGCCAGCACGCGAAATCCTCTTGGAAGGGAGGTCGCAATGCGGTCGATGATCTTTTCATAGTCGACGATCAGCATCTCCCGCCCGACCATGAGATCAAACAGCGCCGGATCGGCGATCACATGTTCGTTTTCACAGAACCAATAGGAGGAGATCGTCAGGTCGGGAAGATAGCCGATCTGCGCCGGCAGGTTTCGTCGCTCGAACCGGAAGCGCCCCGGCAGCGCGGCAGCCGACATGAGCTCTTCGCCGAGCAGAAGCTGAGTTTCCGAGGCATCCAAGCCGCAAAGCTCGAGATTGGGATTATCGGCGAGATAGGCAAAGGCAAGGCTGAAGGCGCCGGAGCCGCAGCCGAGATCGCATACCTTTTCATATCCGTGTATGGCGGCTCCGAGGTTTGCGAGCGCCCGCAGGCACTTTAGAGAATTTCGTATTCCGAATGCGCGGGTAAATGCATCGGCCGAGCGGCTATAGTCAAATATCTCGATCTGCTGCCTGCTCTTGACAGCATTGAGCAAGGCAATGGAGTCGTTGCTTGGACGATATAGATGGTTGCACCTCAGCAGAGTTTCGGCAAAACCTTCGAGATGTTGCCCCTGTACGTCCACGTATACCATGCAAGCCTGTCCTCGCTAAGGATGTATTCTTTCGTATGATTGGAAAGGGAGCATAGCCCGAAAGCAACTCCTTCACTCGTCCTCAGTTCTTGATAGGCCACTCTAGTCACAGCTTTATGGAGGAACGCCCGAATGGCAACCTGGGCATTTGGGCAGGACGGTAGGCTTATCGTCATCGAGCGCCGTCGCCGTGCCAGCTCTGCGAGACCGGCACCGGAAATCCCTCAAAGGTCTTGAGCGTATCGAGAACGATGGAGGTCTTCACGTGCTGCACCGACTCGTGCGGCAACAGCACGTCGTTGACGAACCGGGAGAGGCCGGCAAGCCCGCGGGTCGCGACCTTCAGGTGATAGTCCATTTCCCCGGTCAGCGCATAGGCTTCCAGCACTTCCGGCAGCCCGTTGATCAGCTGCGAAAACCGGCGGGCATTGTCCCGGTTATGCGTGGCAAGCGTCACCGAAATGACCACCAGCATATCCAGGCCCAGCTTCTGGCGGTCGAGGTTGGCCTGATAGCTGCGAATATAGCCCTCCGCCTCCAGCCTGGTGCGCCTTCGCGAGCACTGAGAGGGCGAAAGCGCGATGCGTTCGCCCAGCTCGTTGTTCGTCAACCTGCCATCTTTCTGCAGCTCATCGAGAAGACGGAGGTCCAATTTGTCGAGTGGCTCATCCATTGCGTAAAACTTTCAAAATGCTCACGGATCGTGTATAATATTTTCATTTCGCATGGAGAATGCAAGCACTTTGCGCGTGTTTTGGGCCATACTTTG